>JAPUIV010000159.1 GCA_027296665.1 Acidobacteriota bacterium
CCATTTGCGTGGCCTTCCGAAACCAGCAAAGAAGCAGTAGCCCGTCTGAAACCGCTTCTGCCACCCTTTTGGGGGGGGGGTGGTACTGGCCCCGGATCATGATAACCACCGGTTTCGGGAAATATTCCCGGTTTCCGGGGAGGGAGTCAGCGGATCAGGTATTCGGTCAGGTTGGTGAAGCCATAACGGCATCCCGGGGCCCAGTCGAGGACCCTGCGGGCCACCAGGGCCAGGGCAATGCGGACCGCCCCGGTCTTTTCCGGATCGGTCAGCGGTTCCAGCCGGATGGTGATCCCTTCGGGCTTCTGGGACAACAGGATGAAAAATCTTTGCTGGTGGCCCGCTTCCACGATGATCGCTTCGAGAAGGGCCGATCCCTCGGTCTTTTCGCGGAAAAATTTTCCGATCTTGATGATGCGAGTTCCCTCGCGAAACTGGATAGGCTCAAATTTCGATTCCAGGTCGGCGATCAGGACGGGACCTTCAATGGTTACGTGCGGCATCTTGACCTTTCCCCGGCGGTGTCATTGCTCTCCACGGCTGCCCTCCGTTATACTCGCGGGGAAACCTGTTCACCGGGAATTCAATGAGACATGATAACACGGCTCTTCGCCAATGCTTCGATGTGGAGATCTATCTGCCCGCCCTGGCCGCTCCCGCCTCCTGGACCGCCCTGTTCGGGAACCGGAACCCCGTGGAACTGGAGATCGGAACCGGCAGGGGGCGGTTCTTGATCGATGCGGCCGGGAAATATCCAGATGTGAATTTTCTCGGGGTCGAGGTCTCGCTGAAATGGATGCGGGTTGCCAAGGGGAGGATCGAGGAGGCCGGTTTGACCAATATCCGCCTCGCCCGCACCGAGGCCGCCCATTTCTTCGACCGGTACGTGCCTTCAGGTTCGTTGCGGGCGGTCCATTGCTACTTTCCCGATCCCTGGCCCAAGCGGCGGCACGCGAAACGGCGCTTGTTCCGCTGGGAGATGGGCAATCGTTTCGCCCGCTGCCTGGCGCCCGGCGGCAGGATTCTGGTGGCGACCGACCAGGATGATTATTTCAACCAGATCCTGGGGGTCCTGGATGAGGAAACCGCTTTCCGGCGCCTGTTCACCGGGACCGTTTCCATCTCCACTCTTCCCCGTACCCATTTCGAGGAGAAATACCTGGCCGAAGGCAGATCGATCCATAGAGCGGAATTTCACAGGGCGTGATCCCGGGAGAAGACCAGGGGGTACCCATACCGCGGGTTGAAAAATTCATCCAGGGAGGCGGGAGGGGTGTGCCGAAGTCATTCCAGATAGGACAGGGAATCAGGGGTAAATCATTGAAAAAACAAGAGATCGCAACACCGCCGCAAGCCTGCCCTAGTGGGATTATGCCCCCTGCCTTCTGGAATGGATGGAGTGGTATGAAGTGTTGTCAGGACAATAAAGGTACCTCCGATCACCCTTCCCTGTCAAGAGGTGAAATTTCCATACCGACTTTTCTTGCGGTACCTTATGCAGCACCTTGCCCGGAGAGCAGTCCGGGAGGTGAACAGGAGGATCGGTTCCATGGTGGACCTTGAGGCGATCCGCCGGGCGGCGGAGCGGATCGGTCCGGTGATCCGGCCCACACCCCTGATCCAATCGCATGGATTGACCCGCCGGCTGGGTCAGCCGGTCTGGTTCAAGCCGGAAAACCTGCAGAGAGGGGGGTCTTTCAAGGTGCGGGGCGCCTACAACCGGATGGGAGACCTGTCGGCGGCGGAGAAAGGTGCCGGGGTGGTATGCGCCTCGGCCGGCAACCATGCCCAGGGAGTGGCCCTGGCGGCCACCTGGAACCGGATCCCATCCACCATCGTCATGCCGATCGACACGCCTCTTATCAAGGTGGAAAGGACCAAGGGGTACGGCGGTGAGGTGATCCTGCATGGGACCTCGATCGAGGAAACCTTCGAAAAGGCGGCGGAGATCGTGCGGCAACGGGGAATCACCTTCATCCATCCCTTCGACGACCTGGCGGTCATAGCCGGCCAGGGCACCATCGGCCTGGAACTGCTTTCCGACTGCCCGGATCTGCGCACCGTTCTGGTGCCTATTGGCGGCGGCGGGCTGATCTCCGGTATCGGCACCGCGCTGAAGGCGCTGAACCCGAACATCAGGGTGATCGGCGTCCAGGCGGCCGGGGCCAACTCCGCCGTCTTGTCGCTGCGGGGCAAGAAGCTGGTATCGGTGAAAAACCCCCGGACCATCGCCGACGGGATCCGGGTCAAGAAGATGTCCGACATGACCTTCGGGATCGTTCAACAGGTGGTCGATGAGGTGATCGATGTCAGCGAGGAGGAGATCGCCAAGGCGATCGTCTATCTCCTGGAACGGGGAAAACTGGTGGTGGAAGGGGCGGGGGCAGTGACCACCGCGGCCCTGCTCTCCACCAGGGTCGCCGCGGGCGACGGGCCGATCTGCGCGATCCTGAGCGGCGGGAACATCGACACCAACTTGGTGGCCCGGATCATCCAGAGGGGACTCACCACGGCCGATCGGTTCCTGATCGTCCGGATCCCGATCCCGGACATTCCCGGCCGTCTGTCCGGCATCCTGCAGGCGTTGGCCGGAATGCGGGTCAACATCGTGGAGATTCACCACCACCGGGCCGGGTGGGAAATCCCCCTGGGTTGGACCGAGGTGGAGATCATCCTCGAGACCCGCGACCGGGAGCATGGCGACGAAATTGTTGAGCAACTGACCGGCATCGGTTTCGAGGTCTCCCGGGGACCGCGGGGCGGGGCGGATCGGATGAAAGTCGATTCATGATCGATCTCATCCTGCTGCGTCATGCCGATGCCTCGACCGCCGGAAAGGACGGGAACGGCAGGGACGAGGAAAGGCCGTTGAGCTCCAGGGGGATGGCCCAGTCGCGGCGGGCCGCGGCGGCGATCCGGGAATGGGGGATCCAGATAAACGCAATTCTGGCCAGTCCCTACCTTCGAACCCGGCAGACGGCGGAGTGCGTGGCCGCTTCGCTCCATACGGGGATCCGGCCGGTGCTCTGTCCCGACCTGCTTCCCGAGGCCGATCCGGCCGGAATTCTTAACACCCTTTCCTCGGATCCTCCCGGCGATCGGATCCTGCTGGTGGGACACCAGCCGCAACTCGGGAACATTCTGTCGTGCCTCTTCCCCTCTCCCGAGGCGGCGGAAATCGCCCTCCCGTTGGCGGCCATGGCCCGGATCTCCGTGACCCATTCCGGCGCCGATCCGGCGTACCGGCTGGAATCGATTGTGCCCCCGGACCGGTATCCCGCAGAACCAAGATCATGCCGCTGATCACCAGCCCCGGATTCACCGATCTCGAGGAGGAACTGTTCGGCCGGATCGATAAGGTGAAGGAAGAGGATCGGTTCGCCTCCCTGGCCGTGGTGGTTCCGACCGGCAGGATCCTGTCCCGTCTGCGGCGGGTGATCCTGGAATCGGACCGCGCCTATCTCGGGGTGCATCTTCTTCACCATCGCGCCTTCGCCGAACGGATACTGGAAGGGGATCCCGTTTCCCCTTCCCGCGTGGCCGGCGTCGATCTCCTTCTTCCCCTGCTCGAAACTCTCCTGGAAACCCGGTCCGAAACAGGATCGGTGACCCGGTTCGCGCGCCGCCACCCGGGGGCGATGGCCGCGCTGCTCGGGACCCTGCGGGACCTCCGGGACGCCGCCGCCGATCCGGAAAAGTTGGGCGGCCTGCTGTCGGCGACCGCCGATCCGGATGAACTCGGCGAGATCTATTCCTCTTACTGCCGGGCGATCGAGTCGTTGGAAGGCGCCGGCCTCACTGACGCGGCCGGGCAGGTGCAACGCGCTATCGAGTTCAGCCCCCGATCGCCCTTTCTATCCGAGCTGCGCGCCGTGTTCCCCTTCGGGGCCTACGATCTTATCCAGGTTCATCAGGATCTCCTGCTGGAGGTCTCCCGCCGCGTTCCGATGACCTATCTGCTGCCGGGGATCGGCGACGGCCCCGCCTTCCGGTACGCGGCGCGATTCCTGGAGCGTCCCCTGGCGATTGCCCTGGGCCCGCCCGTGCCGGCCGCCGCCCGGTCAGGGAAACCGGCATTTCTCTCGGAACGATTGAATGGGCTGTACGATGACGCCTCGGCTTCTCCTCCCGCCCTGCCGGGAGAGAGGGTGGAGGTGCTCACCGCCGCCGGGGCGCGGGTCGAGCTCGAAGCGGTGGCCCGGAGAGTGTTGCGCGCCCATGAGACGGGGGTGCCCCTGCACGAGATCGGTGTGGTGGCCCGGACCCTGGAACCGTACCTTTCCCACCTGGAAGCGGTATTCGATTCCTTCGGTTTGCCGTTCGTCTCCTCGGCGGCGCAACCGTTGCTGCGCTATCCCGGTCCCCTCGCCTTTCTCAAGCTCCTCCGGGTGCTGGCCGATGATTTTCCGCGGGCCGAGACGGCCGATCTGTTCCGCTCCCCGGCCCTGCGCTTGGAGGAACAACTCGGCCATTCGAAAGGAGTGGACCCGGACCGCTGGGATCTCTGGAGCCGGAAGGCCGGCATCGCCGCCGGGCGGAGACAATGGATCGATCGGTTGCCGGCCAAGGAATGCGAGTCGCTGGTGAAGCTCATCAACCTGCTCGGGCGGGAAGCGGATCTCTGGACGAAGGAGACATCCTGGCCGGGTCATGCCCG
>JAPUIV010000016.1 GCA_027296665.1 Acidobacteriota bacterium
CGCAGGCCGGCGGCCGGATCCCAACGGGTACCTGGCCGCAGGCCGGCGGGTCGGGAAGGATCAATATCCGCTACCCGGGGACGGGCGGGATCTGGTTGGCCGCCGCGTTGACACCCGGAATGGGCGGCCGTAGGATGAAACGGTCCCGGAGGAAGAATAAAGTGCGGGTCTTCGCATCGATTCCAAAACTGACAGTGACCCCCAGGGGAGAGAAGGTGAAGGAGATCTACGTCCTGTCGATCGCCTCGGACCTTGCGGGATTTAAGAATCGGCCTCCCACCCTGGGAGCGGCCAACGAAACCCTCGACCGGATCGCCCCGAAGATCCCGGCGGCGATGAAATACTTCGTGGTGTCGGCCTCCAACCTGTTCCACCGGGTGCGTGAGAACCAGCCTCTTTCCCTGTCGGGCAGCGGGATCATCCTTTACCCGCCGACGGATCCGAAAGGAATGCTGGCCCTTCATGTGGTCGTGGTGGAAAGTGACGGGGGCAAGAGGAAGGCGGCCAGGGTTCTTGCGGAACTGTTTGGCGATGAATCGATCCGGACCGCCCTTCGCGGCTTCCCCCGGCGGGCCGGAGTCAAGATCGGTCCCGGTCTTCTCACCGCCGCCTTTGGCGCCATCACCGTTGCCCTGCCGGAGATTCTCAAGCGGAACGGGGACGACATCCTGTTCGAGCACGGCCATTCCGGGTTCGATTTCGATGATTATGGAATGGCCCCGGACGGTTCCGATTATGAACTCGGCAACCACCGCGCCGGATTCCACCTGCGTATCCGGGTCATCAAAGGGAAGTAGCGATCTGACCCGGCGCTTCCCCTCACTCCCAGAAGAACTTGCCCCTCGGGCGCGGATGGTTGCCGATCTCGTCCATCGTTCGCGCGTCGTACAGGCGGCCGTTGATCATCGTGTATCGAACCGATTCCGAATTGCGGATGTTCTCCAGGGGATTCCGTTCGAGAACGATCAGATCCGCCAGTTTTCCGGGGACCAGAGATCCGAGGTCGCGATCGAGGCCGAGGTAGGCGGCGCCGTCATGGGTCGCGGCCCGGATTGCCTCCATCGGCGTCAACCCACCCTGCGCCAGCATCCATAGTTCCCAGTGGGCGGCCAGGCCGTGTCTCTGCCCGTGCGCGCCGATCTGTACATGCCCGCCGGCATCGAGCAGTTTCTTGCAGATCCGGGCATTGAAGAAATGATTGAACTCCTCGTCAGGAACCTTGACCCGTCGCCGGGAGCGGGGGTCGACGGCGAACCTGGGAGTGAAGGTCATCAGCCGTTCGTTGGCCCAGACATCGTCCATCTGGTACCAGTAGTTTTCCCCCCAGAGTCCGCCGTAACCGACCACGAGCGTGGGGGTGTACCAGGTTTCGGATCCCGACCAGAGGGTGAGAACGTCCTGGTAGATGTTCGGGACCGGAATCGAATGCTCGATCCCGGTGTGGCCGTCAATGATCATGGTCATGTTGTGCTGGAACAGGGATCCCCCCTCCGGGACCACCATCATCTTGAGTTCCCGGGCGGCGGCGATCACCTGCTGGCGCTGGTCGCGCCGGGGCTGGTTGTAGCTCTTGACGCTGAAGGCCCCGGCCGCCTTCATGCGGCGGAGGTGCGAACGGGCATCGTCCAGGCTGTCGATCTCGACCCGGATATCGCCGGCGGCCCCGTACAGGATCATGCCGGTGGAAAAGATCCTGGGAGCGGTCACGAGGCCCGCCCGGGCCGCTTCGCTGGCGGCGAAGACGGTGCTGGTGTCGTTCGAGGGGTCGTGGATGGTGGTCACGCCGAAGGCGAGGTTGGCGTAATCGATCCAGTTGCGCTGCGGCAGGATCTCCCGCCAACCCTGGGCGCCGTGGGCGTGCACGTCGATCAGGCCGGGAATGATGGTGTTGCCGGAGACATCGATCCGTTTTGCGTCCGGGCCGATCTGAACGCGGGAAGATTCGCCCACCGCTTCGATCCGGTTCTCCCGCACCACAATGGTGCCGTTTTCGATGACCTCATCCCCCCGCATCGTGATGATCCTGGCCCCGACCAAGGCGATCGCTCCGGCCGGCTTGTCGGTCCCGGCCTGGAACCCGATCATCCTGCCAGCTTCGGCCGGTTCCGGTAACTCCTCCGGTGCCCCATCGAGCCAGGCGAACGCCTGCTCCAGGCTCCGGGTGAACAGTTCGTTCCCGAGCGACCAGTGGAGGCTGCGGCTGTCCCCGGACCAGTGCAGGTACTCGCCGGCGTCGCGGGATACCCTCGACACCGGGAACGATTCGGATTTCGGCCCGGTTTTCCTCTTGACTCCCGCCGGAACCAGGGGAGTGATGAAGGCGTTGAACCGTTCGGTGAACGCCACCCACTGCTCGTCGGGGGAGACCCGGAACTCCGTGGCCTCCTCGCTCTCCATGTGCACCCGTTCATCGCTTCCGTCCAGATCGATGCTCCGCAGTGACCGGAGATCTTCCTCTCCGGAATCGTCGATAGTCATGAAGAAGATGCGGTCGCTCGCGGCCCCGAAATGAGGCCTGACTCCCTTCCTGGCGATCAAGTTCGGCTCGCCCCCCTTCACCGGGATCCAGAAGATCCCGGTATCCCTGGACCATTCCGGCGAGGTGATGTATCCGCCGGTGCCGCGGCGGTAAACCACCCGCTTGCCGTCGGGCGAGATCGCCGGCTCGAGAAAATGTCCGGGACGGCCCGTGATCACCTTGCCCTCGCCGCCGCGGGCCGAGACGACCCGGATCGATCCGAGTTCTTCATCGTTCCATGTCACGTAGACCACGCGGCGGCCGTCCGGAGAAAAGGATGGATAGAATTCGAAATGATCCTCCTGGCGGGTAAGCCTCCTCGGTTCCCCGTCGGGAAGTTTGCGGATGTACAGGCGGCCCAGGGCCTGGTAAAGAACGGACCGTCCGTCGGGAGAGACCTGCACCCAGCGGAGCATCCGGACGTCGAACCGGTCTGGCGCGACATCGACCGGGAACCGCACGGCCCGGGTCACCTCGCGGCTGGTCCGGACATGAAAGGGGATCACGTTCACCTGGCCCGATTCCAGGTCGATCCGGCGGATCTTCCCTGCCGACCAGAATACGATCGAACGGTCGTCGGGAGTCCAGGCGATGGCGGGATAGACACCGTGGATCGCCCAGGTCTCCTGCATGTCCCGTTCGAGCCGGTCGAAGACCGCCCGTTCCCGCCCGGAGTCGATTTCCTGGACGAAGAGTACCGACTTGCCCCGCACCCTTCGAACGAAGGCGATCCGGGCGCCGTCGCGGGAAGGGGTGGGCCGGACCGCGCCGCCGGGCGCGGAGATGAACTCCTCCATCTCGCCGGTAACCCGGTCGAGTCGTTTGATGGCGTATATCGTTTTGTTCGGGTCCTTGTTGTACTCGAATCTTTTTCCCGGCGTGATGTCCTGGCTGAAGTAAAGGTATTTTCCGTCCGGAGAGAAGGCCGGCTCGCCGAGGTCTTTCTGGTCGTTCGGCCGTTTGGCCATCTGGATACCCTTGCCGCCCGATCGGTGGTAGAGCCAGATCTCGCCGGCGCCGAGTGAGCGGTGCGAGGTGAAGTGCTTGCGGGCGCCGATATAGTTGCTGTCCGGAGTCCACGCGGGACTGTTCAGCAGCCGGAAGTCTTCGTCCGTGACCTGGAGGGGATCGGAACCGTCGCGTTTCATGGTCCAGATGTTGTCGCCCCCGCCCCGATCGCTGGTGAAGGCGATCCGTCGTCCGTCTGGACTGTAGCGTGGCTGCATGTCCCAAGCCATGCCGCTGGTGAGTGAGGTTGCCTCTCCGCCTTCGAACGGTATGGTGTAAATATCGCCGAGAAGGTCGAACACGATCTCGTCACCGGCCGGGCTGACATCGAGGCTGATCCAGGTTCCCTCGTCGGTATCGATTTCCACCAGGTCGGTCGGACCCGGCGGCCGGGAGACGTCCCATTTTTCTTCGTCCTTCTTTTCTTCCCCGGATGTGTCTTCCGGCATTCCCGCGACGGTGCCGGAAGAAAGCAGGCAGGCAAACAGAATCGATGCAAACGCGCGATCCCTGAACATTCGAATTCTCCTTAGAACCCAGCGATGGTGAATGGGTGCGGGCAAGGATACGGTTGCCCCTGCCTCGTGTCAATCTGCTGCTTGCCTGCCGGTAGGGGGCTGGATAAGATAGGCGCGATGGAGGGGTGAGAATGAGGAAGGTCCTGGTGACGGGCTCCCTCGGGCAGATAGGCTCGGAGCTGGTCCCCGCCCTGCGGAAACGATACGGTGACGCCAATGTCGTTGCCTCCGACGTCCGGATGATGCCGGCCGGTTCGATCGGCGCGGAGGGCCCGTTCGAATACATCGACTGCACCGATATGCGGCAGATCCAGGAGGCGATTCGCAAGCACCGGATCGATACCATATACCACCTGGCCGCCATCCTTTCCGCCGTTGCCGAGGAGAAACCGCACATTGCCTGGAGCGTCAACATGGGCGGCCTGTACCGGATTCTGGAGGTGGCAAGGCAGAACGGTTGCGCGGTGTTCATGCCGAGTTCCATCGGTGCCTTCGGGCCGACCACCCCCCGGGATCGGACTCCTCAGGACACCATCCAGCGGCCGACCACCATGTACGGCGTCACCAAGGTGGCGGGGGAGCTGCTGTGCGACTATTACCATCTTCGGTTCGGTCTGGACACCCGTGGCGTCCGATTCCCCGGCCTGATTTCCAACGTCGCCTTGCCGGGAGGAGGCACCACCGACTACGCGGTGGAGATCTTCTACGAGGCGATCCGCCACCGGCATTACACCTGCTTCCTGAAGCCCGAAACAGAACAGGACATGCTGTACATGCCCGATGCCATCCAGGCGATCCTCAACTTGATGGAAGCGGACCCGGCCCGTCTGAAACACCGAAACTCCTTCAATGTGACCAACATGACCCTTACCCCCGCGATACTGGCGGAGGAGATCCGTCGGCACATCCCCGGTTTCACCATCGATTACGAGATCGATCCCGTTCGCCAGGCAATAGCCGACTCCTGGCCGAATTCTCTCGACGACAGCGCCGCCCGCCAGGAATGGGACTGGTCTCCCGAATTCGATTTCGAGACGATGACCCGGGACATGATCGAAAAGCTGTCTAGGAAGATCAAGCGGGCGGAAGAATAGATTCGGCGGGCGCCATGCGGGGGGGAGCCCGGTTGGATCAGGAACTGTTCATCGCGGGTGATCTTGCCGGAATTGCTGGAGGCGTTGTTCCAGGATCGGGAACTGGTCATCGCTGACAAGGGAGACGCAGGCCCGCAACCCCTCCTTGCGGCAGCTCCCGGCGGTCTCCAGGGTGATGGCGCTGATGCCGTAGTGAAGAAGCCTGAGTTGCAGGTCGACTCCCAGGTCGAAGCCTGGATAGGCGATGGTGAAGTAGAAGCCGTCGGCCAGCGGTTCGCCGAGATCGTTATCGTAGACCAGATGGAAGCCGTTCCCGAGGAACAATTTCTTCATGATTGCGGCTCGCCGGGCATACTCCTTTCCCGCCCGGAACAGGCTCCGATCGCCCCGGTTGGCCGCCTTCAGCAAGGCCAGTAGACCGTACTGGGGGGTTTCCGGCACGCAAGCCGTGTTCGGGTAGAGGACGCCGTGCACGAAGGCGTGTAATGTGTTGGAGGTGCCGAATCTCTCCACCAGGTTATGATTGTCGTTTTCGAGCAGGCCGGGAGAGAGGATTGACAGGGCGATCCTCTGGCCGGCGTAGCTGAAGATCTTCGAGCTGCTGATGATGCAGATTCCCCTGCGGGTATAGCGAAGAACGGTCGGCTGGAAGGGAGGCCGGCCGGGGATGGAATAGTCCTGGCGTGTATCCATCCCGAAATAGGCGAGGTCCTCGATCGCCAGCAGATCGAACCGGTCGCAGATCGCCCCAAGTCCTTCGAGCTCCGTTTCCTTCAATACAATCCATGAGGGGTTATTGGGGCTCGACCAGATCACCGCGCAGAGATCTCCTTTTTTCGCCCGGGTCTCCACCGCTTGAATCAGTTTTTCCGCGCGGTGATCGTAAAAATCGATCTGGGCCGTCTTCAGCCCCAGAAGCCGGGTCTGCAGCTTGTTCACCGGAAACCCGGGTTCGAGGAACAGGACCGTCTTCCGATCGGGGTGTCTCCGGCTGGCGACCGCGAGGCTGGCGAAGCATCCCTGCATGGCGCCGACCGTGGGGACACAGCAGGCGGGAGGAACATCCAGGTCCAGGAACAGGTGGACGAACCTCGAGGCCTCTTCCTTGAGTTCCGGAATTCCCTCGAAAGGAGAGTAGACATGGGCGACCTCTCCCCGCCGGAGGGCTTCCACCTCGGCCTCGATGGCAATCGGAGGCGCCGGCAGCCCGGGAATGCCGAATTCCATCCGCAGGAACCGGATTCCGAGCTCTGCCTCGATACAGTTCACCAGTTTGTTCATCTCGCGGATCGATGCGGTACGGAAATCGAATTCCTGCTTTTCGATGATCCGCCGGATCGCGCCGGGATCGAGAGGGATGGAGGTTTCCGGTATGGCCTTGGTGACTCCTGGTTTCCTTCCCGGCATCGATGGCATCCTTTCAGAACATTCACTGGTATTGAACTGGTTCACGATACAAGATCCTGTCCTTCCTGACAATCTCCCGGCCGGGCCAGTGCCGTTGATCTCCGCCCCGCCGGCCTGCGGCCAGAAAGCCGTCGGGACCCGGCCCTGTACTGCGGATCATGATCAGTCAGCTGGGTTCGGGACCGTACTCCTGATCTCCGGCTCTGAGTCCTTGAGGCCGTGCCCCGGCGGCCCAGGGAGGGCCGGGGACGATCAGGTCTTTAAAAGGCGGCTGGATAGCGCGAATGTTGCCAGCAGGAGCGCGGCAAAGGCGAAGCAGAACGGCGCCAGTTCCGCCGGGCCCGCTCCGAAGGCGAGCATGGAATTGACTCCCTGCATCGCCCACCCGGTGGGGATGAAGTCGGCGATTCTCCGCATGGTCGGGCCGACAATCTCGAGGGGCCACCACAATCCGCCCAGCGGCGACAGGATCATGGCGGACCAGATGGCGATGCTGATCGCCTTGTCGGGGTCCCGGACCATGGTGCCGATGAGGATCCCGATCGAAGCGGAGGTCATCGCGAAGAGGCTCATGAAGAGAATGAAGAACCAGTTGCGCTGGGCCCACTGGATATGGAAGATCCAGGTGCCGATCATCAGAAGGTAGATGATCTGGATCCAGCCGACGGTGAAGCGGCTCAGAAGTTTTCCCAGGATGATGTCCCGTTTCCTGACCGGCGCCAGGGCGATCCTGCGGAGGCGCCCGCTGGCGCGGTCCTCAGCGATGGTCGATCCCCCGATGAGAAGATTCATGAAGACGAACATGACCATGTAGGCGGCGACGCTCCTCTGGAATCCCGAAGTGGCCTCCCGGTGGCCGATTCCCAGGTCGAGCCGGGTCAGGCGGATCGGATCGTCGTTATTTCGGGCCGGGTTTCCTGGCCCGACGCCTCCCAGGAACAGGCGGGTCAAGGCCTTATGGATCTTGAATTGCAGGGAGCGTTCCTGCGCCGATTCTTCCTTTCCCGTCCGCAGGACCAGTTGGATCGGATCCCCTGCCCGCAGAGCCTCGACCGACCCGTCAGGGATCACCAGGGTGCGGCCCTGTTCCGGGAGGGAGCCGACCCGCTCCACTTCCACATCCTCTTGCCGGAGATACGCCTCGATTTGCTCCGCCACCTCCCCGGTGGAATCGGTGTTGAGGATGGCAACCCGCAGGGGAACGGGTTCGGCTGGTTTCATCAGGATCCCGAAGAAGGTGATGAACAGGACCGGGCCAATGAAGATCCAGAACACCGCCTCCCGCTCCCGGAGAAGCTGCTTCCACTCGTTCACCGCGATCACCCAAGCAATCATGCCGCGATCATCCTATTTTGAGGCGCCGCCCCTCGGCGCGGATGGCGGTCCACAGGAAGATGGTTGCCCAGATCCAGGTGGTGATGACATGGGAACCGATCTCGCCGAGGGAGCGATGGTGAACCAGGACATCGATGATCCCCTGCTGGGCGGCCCCGTTGGGGATACGGAAGGCGAGGGCCTGGAAAAATGGGGGGTAATTTTCCGCCGGTATGAAGGTGCCGCCGAGCAGGGCGAGGAACATGATGATGACGCCGGCCGCGAACGAGGCGCCGCGGTCCGTTTTCGCCATCCCGATGATGGTGAGCTGGAGTCCGGCGATGAAGACCGAGACGCCCAGGGTCAGGATCAATAGGGAGAGAGGATCGCGAAGTTGGATCCCGAACACCAGGCTGGCCAGGAACCCCACAACCAGGAGGAGGACGAACAGCGCCGCGACGAGGTACAGGATGCCCCCGAAAAGGATCGAGCCTCTCGAGGCGCGAGTCATCAGGATCCTCCTCTGAAGACCCCTCATCCGGTCCCTGAGGAGGCGGACCGCCAGGATCTGGCTGATGAAGAAAAGGGCGAAGATGAGCAGGCCGGGAAAAATGAAGGCGAAAAACCGCCCCGGCGTCGAACCGGACACGGCCGGCTCTCCGGACCGATCGGGTCTTTGCAGCTTCACCTCGAGATCCTGGAGACTGCCTAGCTTGCCGAACTTCTGAAAGCCCTGGAAAAACTGCACCGCGACGCGGGCCACCCCCTCTTCGGAGGTAGGGACATCACCCTCGGTGAAGGACTTGATCGTTTTCAACGGTTCGGCCACTTCCCCGTACAGCTGGTTGGCGATCAGGACCAGCATCTCCAGGGCGCTCGCCGCGATCTGGGGAGAGAAGGTCTGGACCGGGTTCCCGTAGAACTGGATCTCCGCTTCTTGTCCATCCAGGAGGTGGCTCCCGAATCCGGCCGGGGTGACCACCAGCGCAGAGGCCTGGTTCTTCTGGAACATCCGTTTCGCCTCCTCCCGGTCACCGACGGAACGTGCCTGGATGAATTCCCTCATCTGGTCGGCGGACAAGGCCTGGAACAGGAACCGGGAGGCGAGGGAGTCATCCTCATCGAGAAACAGGATCTGCACCGGGGGAAGCTTTCCCACCGCCACGGTCTTCCCGAAGGCGGCGTACTCGATGAGCGCCAGGGTGAAAGGCACGGCGATCAACAGCAGGAGAAGGCCCGGTTTGCGGATCACCCGTTTGAGATGGTGGCTGGCGATGAGAAGTGCGGCCCTCATGGATCCATTCCCGATCCCCTAATCGCGGAGTTCCCGGCCGGTCAGTTTGATGAACAGGTTCTCGAGGCTCGGCTGGCGGATGGCGACCTCGCGGACCTCCCCGACCGCCCCGATCTTCTCCAGTATCGAGGAGACCTGCCGTTCCGCGTTTGCCAGGCTGAAGAGGATTTCCTCTTCGGTCATTTTGATGATCTCAACGCCCGGAAGGGAGCTGAGATCGGGAGGCCCCGCATCGGGACGGAAGGTCCCGCGGAGGGCCACGATCTCCCGTTCCCCCGCCGCCTGCTTCAGTTGCGCCAAGGTACCCTCGGCGAGGATGGCGCCGTGGTCGATGATGGCGATCCGATCGCAGAGCCTCTCTGCCTCATCCATGTAATGGGTGGTGTAGACCACCGCCGTCCCTTCCTTGGCGATCGAACGGATGAGGTCCAGGATGGCGGCGCGGGTCTGGGGATCGAGGCCCACGGTAGGCTCATCGAGGAGGAGGACCTTCGGCCGGTGCAGGATCCCGGCGGCGATGTTCAGGCGCCGCAGCATGCCGCCCGAAAAACGCTCCACCGGTTCCCGGGACCTGTCGGCCAGGCTCATGCGGGTGAGAACGCCGTCGACCCGGGCCTTCAACTCCCGGCCCCTGAGCCCGTACAGCTGGCCGAAGAACCCCAGGTTGTCGCGGGCCGAGAGCTCCTTGTACAGCGTCACTTCCTGGGGCACGACTCCCAGGTGGCGCCTCGCTTCCACCGGCGCCCGGATCACGTCCACACCGTTGAGGAACGCTTCGCCGGAATCGGGGATCACGAGTCCGCAGAGGACCCCTATGGTGGTCGTTTTCCCCGCCCCGTTCGGGCCGAGCAATCCGTAGATCTCCCCGGCCTCGACATGGAACGAGATCCCACGCAGGGCCTTGACCTCGCCGAAACTCTTGTTCAAATGGGAAATCCGGATCATACCTTCCTCCCGCGGGAAAAACGGATTCTACCACATCGTGTTATCCTTTTTTGGTATCTGGAAAGGGAGAGAAGAATGGCCGGAACGAAACGCCGGTGGACCGTGGCCGCGGTCCAGATGACCTCGACCGCCGATCGAGACGGGAATCTCGCCCTGGCGGAGAAACTTTTCCGGCGGGCCGCCTCCTCCGGCGCCGACCTGGTAGCCTTTCCGGAGAATTTCACCTACCTGCATTCGGAGGGCGGAAAGAACCCGTTCGCCGAGGACCTTCGCGGCGAGATGCTGGCCCGTTTGCGCGGATGGGCCCGGGAGATGGGATGTTTCCTCCTTGCCGGCTCTCTCCCCGAACGGATCCCGGGGCGAACCCGGGTGTTCAATACCTCGGTTCTGATCTCGCCTGGGGGAAGAATGGTCGCCAACTACCGGAAGATCCACCTGTTCGATATCGATCTACCCGGCCGGGTCTCCCTGAAGGAATCGAGCACGGTGGCCCCGGGGAACCGCGCGGTGGTCGCTTCCACTCCCCTCGGGAAGCTCGGGTTGTCGATCTGCTACGATCTCCGGTTTCCGGAACTGTACCGACGGTTGGCCCGGAAGGGGGCCCAGGTGATCTTCGTACCGTCCGCTTTCACCGCCTACACGGGGAGGTCGCACTGGATGCCGTTGTTGCGGGCCCGGGCCATCGAGAATCAATGCTGGGTGGTGGCACCGGCCCAGGTAGGCCGCCACAGCCGTGGCCGGGAATCATACGGCCACACCGTCATTCTCGATCCCTGGGGAGATGTCGTCGCTTTGAAGAAAACCGGCCAGGGGCTTGCCTGCGCGGAAATTGATTTGGAGCGGTTGCGGAAAATCCGGAGCTCTCTGCCCAGCCTGAAGCATATGCGGCCCCACCTGTTCGGTTCCCGCCTCCATTGAGGAAACCCTCCGATCAACCGATTTTTCTTTTCAGACGGGCCATTCGCGCCTCGGTCCGGCGAAACAGATCCCGGAGTTCGGGGTCACAATCGTGCCAGAGTTCCAGGAACCGGGAATAGTGTTCGATCGCCTTTTCCGGTTCGCCGAGCCGTTCATGGATCGCCCCCCGTTTCCGGTGCGAGGGAGCCAGGAAGATCAGATCGTAAAGGGAATTTTCCGCGAACGAACCGAACCAGGGGATAGCTTCCCGGTGCCGGTCGAGATCGGTGAGCAGTTCCCCCCGGGCGAAACGTTCGAATGCCTGTGAGTAGAACGGGGAAAGCATGGCCTGATCGAATCTCGCTTCCATCCGGGCCTGCTCCAAGAGATGGAGAGCCTCCTCCACCCGGTTCTCATGCCGCGCGGCCGTGGCCCTGAGGCTCAGGGCCAGGTCTGTGACCAGATGGCCCGATTCCTGCAAATCCCCCATCTTCTCCAGTTTCCCGGCCGCTGCCAGGGTCGCGTCCGGCGAGCCGAGACGGGCCGAGATCAGGCCGAGAAGATACACCCGGAGCTGCCGGTGCAAACCCTGGTGGGGATTGAGCCAGGTGCCGGGTTCTCCACTCTTCGAGGCAGTCTCTAGCGGTAGCTGTTGCAAGTCTGCATCGATCTTCCGGAGCTCGGCGGCCGGCACCTTCAGGAAGGGAGCGGCCGAAAGGAGGGCCCGGTATTCAAGCCCAATTACCGGATGAAGCTTCCGCGCGGCGTCGAGGTCTCGTTTGGCGGCCGTCCAGCGACCCCGTGCCAGCTCCAGGTGGGAGCGGAGAAGATAACCCCTGGCCCGCACCCCGGGCGCGCGGACCGGATCGGTGAGAACGCTGGTGAGCATTCCGGCGCCGTTAATATCCCCGAGGTAGGCTCCAACAAAGAGCAGGACC
>JAPUIV010000160.1 GCA_027296665.1 Acidobacteriota bacterium
GCGGTTTCCAACGGGAGGAATTCTATTCGAGGGGATCGGAGCTGTCAAGTCATTCTGTTCTCTAAGTTACTAAAACGGCTGGACTTTTGAGTATGCCGAAGTTAAAATGCCGGTGTGGATCATGTGGGTAGCCGGGTAAAAATAGAGTGTTCTCGCTGCTCCGAAAAAGTCAGGGAGGAACGCTCGAGCAAATGTTCCATTTGCTTCAAGCAGTTCTGTGAAGATTGCGCCTACCGGCGGAGCGGGCGGGATTTTTGCAGCCGGGTCTGCGCCGAAAATTTCTTTTTCGAGGGTGAGGAGGAGGACTTTTGACGATATCGGGGATTTTTCCCAAGGCGAGGATGCGGCGGTTAAGGGGCTCCGAAACGATGCGCCGCCTGGTCGAGGAAACCTCGCTGCGGGCCGGGAACCTGATCTATCCCCTGTTTGTCGCTCACGGAAAGAACCTGAAGCGGGAGATCGACACGATGCCCGGGCAGTTTCATTTCTCCGTGGACCGGCTGGTCGAGGAAGCGGCGGCCGTGAAGGATCTGGGAATCCCGGCCATCCTCCTGTTCGGCCTGCCCGAATCAAAGGATGCCAAGGCAAGCGGCGCCTGGGCGGAGGACGGTATTGTCCAGAGGGCGGCGCGAGCGGTGAAGGATCAGGTGAAGGGCCTCCTGGTGATCACCGATGTCTGTCTTTGTGGATATACCGACCACGGGCATTGCGGCGTCATCCGGGACCGCGACGTGGACAACGACGCGACCCTCGACCTTCTGGCCCGGACGGCCTTGTCCCAGGTTCGCGCCGGCGCCGACATGGTCGCCCCGTCCGACATGATGGACGGGCGGATCGGCGCGATCCGGACCGCCCTCGATGAAGAAGGGTTCATCCAGACCCCGATTCTTTCCTACGCCGCCAAGTACGCTTCCTCGTTCTATGGCCCCTTCCGGGAGGCGGCGGATTCGGCCCCCAGGTTCGGCGATCGCCGTTCCTACCAGATGGATCCCCCCAACGTGCTCGAGGCGATCCGCGAAGTGGAGCTCGACATCGGGGAAGGGGCAGATATCGTCATGGTCAAACCGGCCATGCCTTACCTCGATGTGATCCGGCGGATCCGCGAGCGGTTTTCCGTCCCGGTTGCCGCCTACCAGGTCAGCGGGGAGTATTCGATGATAGTGGCCGCCGCCGAGCGTGGTTGGATCGACCGGCCACGGGCCATAATGGAATCGTTGCTTGCCATTCGCAGGGCGGGTGCCGGGATCATCCTCACTTATTTTGCCAAGGAAGCGGCCGGCCTGATGGCCCGTTGACCTGGCCCGGTACCGGCATGTCCCCGGAACGGAATCTCACAAGATCAACCCGACTGTTCGAAAAGGCCCGCCGACTCCTGCCGGGGGGCGTCAATAGCCCCGTGCGCGCGTTCGGCGCGGTGGGAGGATCCCCTCTGTTCATCCGCCGGGGCGACCGGTGCTGGATCTGGGATGTGGACGGGAACCGGTATCTGGACTACCTCGGTTCCTGGGGACCCTTGATCCTGGGCCACGCCCATCCTGATGTGATCCGGGCCGTGACGGAAGCCGCCTCCTTGGGTACCACGTATGGCGCGCCCACCGAGGCCGAAGTCGACCTGGCCGGGGCGGTGATCGCCGCCGTCCCTTCCATGGAACAGGTGCGCATGGTCAACTCGGGAACCGAGGCGACCCTGAGCGCCATCCGCCTGGCCCGGGCGGTCACCGGCCGGGAAGGGATAGTTAAGATGGAGGGGGGCTACCACGGCCATGTGGACTCGTTGCTGGTCCAGGCCGGCTCCGGGCTGGTGACCCTGGCCATACCGGGCAGCCCCGGCATCCCCGCCGAGACGGTCCGCCAGACCCATGCGGTTCCCTTCAATAACCTGGACGCCATGGAGAAGTGTCTGAAGGAGAATCGCGGCGGCATCGCCTGCGTGATCCTGGAACCGGTGGCCGGGAACATGGGAGTGGTGCCGCCCGCGCCGGGTTACCTGGAGTCGGTCCGAGAATTGACCGAGCGGGAAAATGTGCTCCTGATCTTCGATGAGGTGATGACCGGATTCCGGGTTGCTTACGGCGGCGCCCAGGAACGGTTCGGGGTCCGCCCCGATCTCACCACCCTGGGGAAGATCATCGGCGGCGGACTACCGGTCGGCGCCTTCGGCGGTTCCCGGGAGATCCTCTCGCGGGTGGCGCCGCAGGGGGATGTGTATCAGGCCGGCACCCTGTCGGGAAATCCATTGGCGATGCGCGCCGGCCTGGCGACCCTTGAGCTCCTGCGGAAATCTTCCTTTTACCAAGGCCTGGAGGTTCTGTCCGCCCGGCTGGAAACGGGCCTGCGCCGGGCGGCCGAACTATCCGGTGTGCCGATCTGCCTGCGGCGGGTGGGGTCGATGATGTCGGTCTTCTTCACCGACCGGGAGGTGGTTGACTTCGAAACGGCCCGGAGTTCCGATCTGGACCGGTTCCGGGTCTTCTTTCACGCCATGCTGCGGCAGGGAGTCTACCTGGCCCCCTCCCAGTTCGAGGCGCTGTTCGTATCGGCCGCCCATTCCGGCAAGGAGATCGACCAGACCATCGCGGCGGCGGAGGCCGCCTTCCGGGAGGTGAAGGAGAACAGTCGTCCGCGAAAATGAAGGGAATTCAGTCAATTCCTCGACCACTCCCCCCGGAGTAGGCCCAAGAAAATGGCGTCATGGACTTTGCCAAGATGATGCCATCGCTCTCGCAGATAACCTTCTCTCCGGAATCCTTGGCGCTCGAACGCCCGGAGCGCGCGCTCGTTCTTCGGATCGATGTCCGCTTCCAGCCGATGCAGGTCGAGCGCGTCGAACGCGAAGCCGATCAGCACGTCAAGCGCTTCCGTCGCAAGTCCCTGCCCCCACGCGCTTCGACCCAGCGCGATGCCGACCTCGGCGCGCCGATGCGGCAGATCGACGTGGAAGAGGGTACATGTCCCGAACACCTCGTTGGTTTCACGCCGGCAGATGCCCCACTGGAACAGGCGCCGCGATCCGAAGAGTTGGTGGATCTCCTCGATGAGTTCGGTCGCCAGATC
>JAPUIV010000161.1 GCA_027296665.1 Acidobacteriota bacterium
GCGGCCTTGGTGAATATTCCCCCCCCGACCCGGGCAAACAGGGCGATCGAACTCGCCCCCATGGCAAACCCGTTGATGTAGATTGCCGCGGAAAAATCGCCAGGCTTCACGATCGATAGAATCCATAGGAAAAGAGCGATACCGAGAAGTCCGAGGCTGGCGACCGACAACCCCATCACCGCCCCGCCGCGGAAGGCCACCGATAAGGCTCGGGCTTGACCGTGATCCCGGGCCGCCATGGCGGTCCGGACATTTGCCCTGGTGGCCGCCTTCATTCCCAGGAAACCAGCCAGCATGGAACAGAAGGCCCCGCCGAGAAAGGCAACCCCGGTGGCCCAGTGGATTTGAACCAGCAGAAGGAAACCAACCAGGATGAAGCCGGCCAGAATGGTGTATTCCCGCTTCAGGAATAACATGGCACCATCATGTATATTTTCGGAAACTTCCCGTAGCTGGGCGGAATCGACGGGGATCCGTACGATGCCCCTGTACAAAACGGCCGCAAGGCCGATCCCCAGGAATCCAAGAACGATAGAAATGGGAAACAACAAAGGCATCGCCACCCCTGGATTAGGTTCCCACCGGTTTTCGGTTGAATTCATTCATCGTCACGTCAAGACCCCGTTCCAGTATCATCTCCACGCAATCGGTTGCCGCGGAAACCATCTTCTCCACGGCCGCCATTTCTTCCGATTCGAACCGTTCCAGGACGAACCGGGAAAGATCCCCGGGAGGCGCCACGGGTGAAGCCCCGAGCCGTAGCCTGGGCACCCGCTCGGTATTCAACATCTCCAAAACTGACCGGAGCCCCCTGTGGCCCCCGTCACGCCCGCCCTTCCGGACCCGGAGGGCGCCAAGGGGAAGCACCGTGTCGTCCATCAGGATCAAAAATTCACCGGGGCTGCATCGATAGGACCGGGAAATAAAATCGGCCGCGAGCCCGCTTTCGTTCATGAAAAGAGCCGGTTTGGCCAAAATCACCCGCTGTCCACGCCAATGATGAAAAGCGACCCTTGTTAATTCCTTCCGTCTCAGCCGCAGGTTCCATCTTTTTCCCAACCGGTCGACGACCCGGTACCCCAGGTTATGACGGGTGTCCCGGTAGCGCGGACCCGGGTTGCCAAGACCAAGAATAACCCGCAAGCATGGCGTTCGCGTATCCACTCCGGCCGGCTATCAGCTCTTCCCCTCCTTCGATTCTCCTTTTCCCGGTTCCCCCTCCTCCGTTTTCCCCTTCGGGATCACCTCGGGCTCCTTGGCCTCCTCCTCCGCCTCAGGTTCCGCCGGTTCCTCCTCCTTCACCGGAGGACTGACCACCGCCAAGACCTGATCGGCAGGGGTGAGGATTTCCAGGTTCTCGGCCCGTGGGAGATCGGAAACCTTGGCCGAGTCGCCGATGAGCAACGAAGTCACGTCGGCAATGAGGTGTTCGGGAATATCACTGGGAAGGCAAGTGACCCGGATATCCCGCAGAATGAAATCGAGGATTCCACCCTGATTTTTCACGCCTTCCGGGATCCCATCGAGTTTCACCGGAACGGAGACTTCCACCTTTTCGTCCATGAGAATCCGGATGAAATCGGTGTGAACGAAACTCTCCGTAACCGGATCCCTCTGGAAATCACGGATCATGACATGGCGTTTCGCGTCTTTCCCCTTGAGGCGAAGGAGAAAAATGGTATTGATTCCAGACTCGGACTTGAGGATCTCCTGGATCCGGCTCGAGTCGATGGTAATCGGCACCGGCGGGCGTTTCCCACCATATACGATTCCAGGCACCAACCCCTTCCTGCGCAATCGCTTGGCGGGGGTGCGCCCTAGATCGCTCCGTTCCTCGACTTCGATTTCCACATATTTCCTCATGCATTGATCCTTATGGCAATATTGCAATCTCTGCGCCCCCCCTCCCCCGCATGCTCGCCCATCCCGGAAGACCGGGGATACCCAAGGGGGGGGGAAGGTCAATCAATCACCTAAACAAACAGGGAACTCACGGAGGAGTGGATGTGAATTCTCCGAATCGCCTCTCCGAGCAGGGAGCCAACGGAAAGAATCTTGATGTTTGCCCTGGCCCGTTTCTCTTCTGAAAGGGGAATCGTGTTAGTGACAATCAATTCGTCGATACGGACCTCCTGAATCCTTTCCAGGGCCGAACCGGACAGAACAGGATGGGTAAAACACGCCAGCACCCGGGCAGCGCCGTTGTCGCGCAGCGCCTTGACGGTACCCACCAGCGTACCAGCGGTGTCGATGATATCATCCACAATCAGGGCGGTATGTCCCTCGACATCACCAATCAAGTGCATGACCTCGGGAAGATTCTTCTCGCCCCGCCGCTTGTCGACTATGGCAAGGCCGGCTCCCAAGCGCTTCCCGTAAGCCCGGGCACGTTCCACTCCTCCTGCATCCGGAGATACAATGGTCAAATTCTCACGATCCAGGTTCCCCAGATATTCCAGTATGACCGGGGTGGCAAACAGGTGATCGACGGGAATGTCGAAAAAACCCTGAATCGGGGGAGCATGGAGATCCATGGTAAGAACCCGATCCGCCCCCGCCGCCATGAGGAGGTCCGCCACCACCTTTGCTGAGATCGGAACCCGGGGTTTATCTTTCCGATCCTGCCGCGCATATCCATAATAGGGCAATACAGCGGTAACCCGAGACGCGGATGAACGTTTGGTGGCATCCAGCATCATCAGGAGTTCGACGAGATTCTCATTCACCGGCGGACACGTGGGCTGGATGAGAAACACATCGGCGCCCCGGACATTTTCCTGGATCTGGCAGTAGCACTCCCCATCGGAGAACCGCGACACCTGGATTTTCCCCTCAGGGATCTGAAGGTGCTCGGCAATCTCCCGAACCAGAGCCGGGTGCGCGTTGCCCCCGAAGATCTTCAAATCATTGGAGGTGGTTTCAGTCGTCATCGAAATAGTTTCAAGGCCGGACCCCGCCCTCTGGCTGGGGCGGGAGGATTCGAACCTCCGATCCTGGATCCAAAGTCCAGTGTCTTACCACTTGACGACGCCCCAATTCGGTCTCTCCTATACCGAGAAGGAATCCGTCGTCGAACCGAGTTGTTCCCCTCCAGGCCGATCTCCCTGCCCGGTGGAGGTGTCCTGTTTATCCAGAACCTCCCGGTACTTGGCAAGAACCTTGTCCTCGATCCTTCTCCGGGTTTCATTGTTCAGGGGATGCGCAATATCCCGAAAGGTTCCGTTCTTTCTTTTTTTGCTGGGCATGGAGATGAACATCCCGTTGTTGCCTTGAATGATCTTGATATCGCTCACGACAAAACAATCATCGAATATAACCGACACGAATGCCTTGAGCTTTTCCTCTTGGACCGGGAATACTCGGACCTCGGTAATCTCCATTGCCGGTATCCTCCTCCTGAACCACTCGGGAGTCGTTCAACCGCGGAATTCCAATCGACTCAAGGGAGCACAAACCTCTCTGAAAAACCGATCTGCCCTGAAACAATCCAAGGCGCGCTCCGCATCTTGGCGGCGCGGAAACAGGCCGAAAGTGCACGGCCCGCTTCCCGTCATGGAGACCGCCTCCGCACCAACCTCACGGAGCCTCCTCAGAAGGGACCGGATTTCCGGACACAGCCGGAACGCCGGCCGCTCCAGGTCGTTCAGAATGAGATCGGCTAGGTCTCCCCTCCCCGACAACGCCTGTGAAAAGCTCATCATTCTAATACGGGGTTTCTTGCCTGTCAATCCGAAACCTCCAGCTTCAAAAACCCTCCTGGTCGATAACCGCACCGGGGGACAGACCAACAACAGAAACCGGTTCAGGGAACCGGACAGGGAGCGAATCCTGTCCCCTCTTCCGGTTCCGAAGGCGGCCCCGCCCTTCAGAAAGAAGGGGACATCGGCACCCAAATCCCGGGCCAATTTCATCAATTCCTGTTCCGGCAGGTTCAAAGACCAGAAACGATTCAGCCCGGCCAGGGTTGCCGCGGCATTGCTGCTTCCCCCGCCGAGCCCCGCCCCGATAGGGATCCGCTTGGTCAACAGGATCCGGACTCCCCTTTGGACTGGTACCGTTTTCTCCAGGGCCCGCGCGGCTCTCAGGGCCAGGTTCTCTTCGCCAGCGGAAAGGGACAATCCCCGGCATTCGAGTTCCACCCCCCGGGACGCAGGTTCGAAGACCAGTTCATCATGAAGATCTATGGTTTGAAAAATGGTCCGGAGCTCGTGGTAACCGTCGGATCGCCTCCGGATCACCTGTAAGCCCAGATTCACCTTGGCAAAGGAAGGAAGGTGAAGAGTTTCCATGACAACTTCTACCGGGAGGCCTGGAACCAAAGGAATTCCCTGCCGAATTCCTGCAGGTCGATTAGATGATAGGAAGGAGGAATCTCCGGATGAAAGAGCTCCCGAGAGAACTCGGGCCCGTCAATCTGCACATGTTGGAGTTCGTTCACAATCCGGATCCCGGAGGCGGGTAATATCACTTCCATCCGCCGCGGTACAGGCCATCTATGTTTCCTCTTCCCGGGAGGATACTTGACCAGGAGAACCGGGTCACTGCCATCCCCTTCACGAA
>JAPUIV010000162.1 GCA_027296665.1 Acidobacteriota bacterium
TCGGCCGTGGGCGACAAATTACCAACGGAATCGGCCGCTTGACGACCCGCGAGGTAGGCAGCTCCGGTGCCGAGTGCGCCGAGTGCGTACAAGGCGGCTGCAGCGCGATCAAGCCAAACCTGGCGGCGAAGGAAGAGGCAAGCCAGGTCGAAACCGAGTGCCGCCAGCAAAAGAGCGATCGGGAAGTGAACCAGGGCCGGATGTAGATTTGGTAATGAAGTAAAGGCCTCTAGAATATCGCTCATTTTCAACTCCTTGAAGGAGATGGGAAAAAGGCCATCAGCGCGCCACCGCTAAGGATGGGCCTCGGCTGGCACGGCAATCAGGGCATCCGGCATGATTGCCTCGATTCTTCTCGTGACCAAGCGGTGCACAACCAAATAGATTCCGATCCCGAACAGGAGGATCGTGACGGCACCATGAACCGCATGCAAACGCAATGTTTTCAACCAAATAGAAGCAAGCTCCCTTTCGGATGGTCCCAATCCTCGAGCAGCCCGTAATTCATGATGAATATCCAAGGCCACAAACAGAACCAACGTCCCCAAAAAAAGCACTACGATCCAGATAAATATGCGTGCTCCGATACTCCTGGTCCACTTGATTTCGGTGTCATTGACCGGTGCCTTTTCCTTCATCGCTGTTTCCTCCATTCTTTTCCTACCGGCACCAAATCATCTGCCTTCAGACGAGGTCCTCGGAATCACCCGAGGAACTCGAAATCAACCGGATCTCCCGTCGCAGGCCGACACCTTTCCAGACGAAGTAAATGGCCGGCAGGATCAGCAGGGTAAGGATGGTGGAACTGATCAATCCCCCCACCATCGGCGCCGCGATCCTTTGCATGATCTGGCTGCCGCTCTCGAACACGTTGCCGGCCATGATCGGTAGAAGTCCGATGACGGTGGTGGCGACCGTCATCAGTTTCGGGCGTACCCGCATGACCGCGCCTTCGATGATGGCATCATAAAGATCCCGGATGGTGCGGAGCCTCCCCTCCCGCTTCCATCTATCATGGGCCTCATCAAGATAGACCAGCATCACGATACCGGTCTCGGCCGCCAGCCCCGAAAGGGCTATGAATCCGATCGCGACGGCAACTGAGAGGTTGTAATCCAGGAAAAACATCAACCAGACCCCGCCCACCAGGGCGAAGGGAAGTGAAAGAAGAACAATCAACGCCTCGGTGATATTCTTGAAATGCGCGTACAGAAGGAAAAAGATGATCGCCAGAGTCAGCGGGATCACCAATGTTAACCGTTTGTTGGCCCGCTCCATGTATTCATACCGCCCGCTCCACTTGATCGAGTACCCGGCCGGCAGATCCACCTGTTCGGCGACCGCCTTGCGGGCGGTGCGGACATAGGTGCCCAGGTCGACCTCGTCCTCCCGGATGCTGACCTGGATCCAGGCGTTCAGCCGGGCATTCTCGCTCTTGATGGAGGGCGGTCCCTGGCGTGTCCTGAGCAGGGCCACCTGCCCCAAGGGAATATGCTCACCCCGGGGCGTCCCCACCAGGACCCTCCGCAATGCCTCCATGTTGTCCCGCAGCTCCGGTTGATACCGCAGATTCACCGGGTATCTTTCCAGGCCCTCGACCGTTTCAGTGATGTTCATCCCGCCGATTGCCGTCATGATCACGTCCTGGACGTCACCCACCGTCAAGCCGTAGCGGGCCGCTTCCTTGCGGTCGATCTCGAAATCGAGGTAATTGCCGCCGAACGATTTATCCGGATAAGCCGACATGGTGCCCGGGAGTGTTCTCACCACCTGGGCCACCTCCTGGGCCAGCTCCTGCAAGGTCTTCAGGTCCGGACCCGCGATCTTGATCCCGACCGGGGCGCGGATTCCGGTGGTCAGCATGTCGAGCCGGATCTTGATCGGCCCTTCCATGCTGGCATTGGTGAGCCCCGGAAAGCGGATGGCGTCGTTCATGGCGCGGTCCAGTTCCGCCGGGGTGCGGGCCGGTTCGCTCTCCGGCCACAGGTGCTGGAGTCCGCCCCGGATCGATTCCGGCAGCGGAATCCAGCTATGCCATCGCCCGATCTTCTTCTGAGGCCAGTCCTCGGCCGGTTTCAGCATGATGGTGGTCTCGATCATCGACAACGGGGCGGCATCGGTGGAGGTCTCCGCCCGGCCGATCTTGCCGAACACGTGGTGAACCTCGGGGAAACGGGCGAGGATCCTGTCGGTCTGCTGGATCAACTCCTTGGCCTTGGTGATCGAAATGCCGGGATCGGTGGTCGGCATCCAGAGGAAATCCCCCTCGTACAGGGGCGGGATGAACTCGCTGCCCAGGCGCGCGTAGGGGAACCAGCTTACCGCGGCCACCAGGAGGGCGAAGGCAATCATCGTCTTGGGAAACCGAAGGACAAAATGAATGAATGGTTGATAAATCCAGATGAAGAAACGGCTGATCGGATTGGCCCTTTCATTGCGAATCCGCCCCCGAACAAAGAAACACATCAGCACCGGGATGGTGGTGATGGCCAGAATGGCGGCGGCGGCCATGGCGAAGGTCTTGGTATAGGCGAGGGGGCTGAACAGTCTTCCTTCCTGCGCCTGCAGGGTGAACACGGGGAGGAAAGAAAAGGTGATGATCAGGAGGCTGAAGAACAGTGCCGGTCCTACTTCCTGGGCGGCCTGGATCATGATCCGATCGCGATCCACAGGTTTCCCCGGAGGCACCCGTTCCAGGTGCTTGTGGGCATTCTCCACCATGACGACGCTGGCGTCCACCATGACCCCGATGGCGATGGCGATTCCACCCAGCGACATGATGTTGGCGTTGATCCCCATCAGGTACATCGCAATGAAGGCCATCAGGATGCCGACGGGAAGAGTGAAGATCGCCACGAAGGCGCTGCGGAAATGCAGGAGGAATACGATACAAACGAGGGCCACAACGATCAATTCCTCCGTGAGTTTCCTGCGGAGCGTGTCGATCGCCTTCTGAATCAGGGTGGAGCGGTCGTAGACCGACATTATCTCCACACCCTCCGGCAGGCCGGCCTTGAGATCCTCGAGTTTTTCCTTGACCGCCTGTATGGTTTTCTGGGCGTTCGCCCCCACCCGCATCACGATGATGCCGCCGACCACTTCTCCTTCCCCGTTGAGATCGACCAGTCCGCGGCGCAATTCCGGCCCCAGGGAAACGGCGGCGATATCCTTGATGAGAATGGGGGTTCCCATCGGATCGACCCCTACCGGAATATGTTCGACATCCTGCAGGGTCTTGATGTAACCGAGCCCCCGCACCATGAACTCGGTCTCGGCCATCTCCACCAGCTTGCCGCCGACATCGTTGTTGCTGCGCAGGATCGCCTCCCGGATCCGGGAGATCGGCACGTCGTAGGCCTGGAGCTTCACCGGGTCGATGGTGACCTGGTACTGCTTGACGAAACCGCCGATGCTGGCCACCTCGGAAACCCCCTCTACGCTGGCCAGCTCGTACCGCAGAAACCAATCCTGGATACTCCGCAGCTCCTGGAGCGTATGCCGCTTCGACTGCAAGATATATTCATAAACCCTACCCACCCCGGTGGCATCGGGTCCGAGCTCCACGCGGGCCTGCGGCGGGAGTTTGCCCTGGATACTCGACAGGTATTCCAGGACCCGGCTCCGGGCCCAGTACAGATCGGTCCCGTCCTCGAAGATGATGTAGACAAAGGAATATCCGAAAAACGAGTAGCCGCGGACCACCTTCGCGAAGGGGACCGAGAGCATCCGCGTGGTCAGGGGATAGGTCACCTGATCCTCGACCACCTGCGGCGCCTGTCCTGGATACTCCGTGAAGACGATCACCTGCACGTCGGAAAGATCCGGAATGGCATCCAGAGGGATGTTCCACATCGAAAAGAGACCGGCGGCGATCAACGCCCCTGTCACGATGAGAACGAAAAACTTGTTCCGGATGGAGTATTCGATGATCCGCTCAACCATCATCTTCGCCATTCAAGGGAGCTGTCTCCGGAACCTTTTTTTGCGATCGCATCTTCCGGATTGCCTCCCGGACCCTGCTCTCGGAATCGAGCATGAACTGAGCCTGGACAACGACCCGTTCACCTCCCAGCAACCCCTTGCGGATCTCCACCAGATTGCCTTTACCCTGGACCCCCAGTTCCACCTCCTGGGGTCGATATCGTCCCTTCCCTAGATCCAGGAACACCACATTTCTCTCCCCGGACCGGAGGATGGAGCTGTCCGGAACCGCCACCACGTCGAGTATCGGCTCCCCCTGGATCCGGACATTGGCGTACATTCCGGGGCGCAGGCGGCGGCTCAGGTTGGGGATCTCGACGCACACCTTCACGGTTCGGGTCTTCGCGTTGAGTTCCGGGTAGAGATATAACACCTTGCCGTGAAAGATCTCTCCGGGAAAATACGATAGCTCCACCGTTGCGGCCTGATCCTTCCGGACCCAGCTCAGTTCGGATTCATAAACGTCGGCATGAACCCATATGCTGGAAAGGTCCGCCAGCTTGTACAGGTTCATCCCCTCGGTGACCTGCATCCCCTCGAGGGCCTGATCCATCACCTCCACGACAACACCTTTGACCGGCGAGGTGATCTGCATGGTCCGCTGCACATCCCGGTTCTTCTCGATCCGGGCGATTTGCCGGGGGGAGATGTCCCAGTAGGAAAGCCGGCGGCGGGCCGAGGCCAGAAGATCCTCCGCCTGCTTGCGGGTCTCGGAACGGTGGCTTTCGGCAAGCGAATCCCTGTACTCCAGGGCCCGGAGAAATTCCTCCTGCGTGGTGACCAGTTCCGGGCTATAGATTTCAAACAATGGCTGCCCCTGCCGGATCTCCTGTCCGACATAATTGACATACACCTTCTCGATCCAGCCTGAAAATTTCAAATTGATCCAGGAGACGTTGTCCACGTCGAAATCCAGGATACCGACCGTCCGGATTTCCCTGCCCAGATCGATCCGATCGACACGTTCCGAAACCACTCCCATGTTTTGCACCTGGGACGGATCGATCCAGATCACCTCCCCGCTGGATCCCCCTTCATCCCCATACTTCGGTACCAGCTTCATCCCCATGGGGGACAAGCCGGGTTGGTCGGAGGTGAAGGTCGGGTCCATGGGCGCGTACCAGTACAGGATCCTGCGCTCGTCGGCCCCCTTTGCCGGGGTCTCTTCCATTACCCGGTTGATCGGCATCAATTTCATTCCGCAGATCGGGCATTCTCCGGGCTCAGATTCAATCACTTCGGAATGCATCGGGCATTGATACAGCGTCTCTTTCCCGGAGGCCGGGGCGGGCGGAAGTTGTCCGTCCGATTGCCCTCCTGGTCCGAAAAGAGAGGGAAGGAAGGGAATGGAAAAGGGATTCCAGAGAAAAAACCCGGCCAGGACAATTCCGATAATCGAAAAAATCACCATCGAGAACCGCCGCATGTCCCTGGTGGGTGGAGGCAATACCATGGGGTCTTGGTTCATTTTGTTCTTTTTATCGGTCATTATGAAGCCTCCATGGAACCGCCGCACCTTCAGGCCGGGAATTTCATTCCCGTGGCCCTTTCCAGTTCGGCGGCGGTAATCCAAAAATCACTCAGAAGTCTGTGGTAGGCCAGCCGCACCTGAAACCAGACCCTCTCGGCATCCAGCAGGTCCAAGAAAATGAGTTGATTCGTCTGGTAAGCCGCCTCGCTGGAGGAAAGCGAATGTTCGGCCTGGGGAATGAGCGTTCCCCGGTAGAGTTCCGTCCGTTCGAGGAGGGACTCCAGGCGTAAAATAGCCTCCTGAACCTCGTACTGCACTCGATCCTGCTCGCTTTCCAGTCGCCGAAAACCGGCCTGTTGAATCTCCTGGGCCTCTCGCACGCCGGAAGATATTCTCTTTCCATACAGCGGGATCCGGATCCCCGCCACCAGCGCCAGGGCATCTTCCCCGTTATCGGAAGGTGGAGACAGGATCCCGCCAAGATCTTCCCGGTTTCCAATATTTGTATAGGAAATCCCGAACCGAAAATCGGGCCGCCAATCAAGACGCCGCCGGGATACCAGCAGTCCATCCGCCAAAATTTCTTCCTTGATGGAAAGGATCTCGGGACGGTTTTCCAATGCCTTTTCCTCGAGGTCGCGGATCGATACCGGCATGGAGGGAGCCGGCAGGGGTATCTCCCTCGCTTCCAGGATCACTTCCGGCTGTCCCATGAGCTGCGCCAGGCGTTTCAGCAAGATGTCCCGGCGTTCCGATAGAAATGTGTGTTGATCCATCAGGCGAGTGATCTCGGTCTGGACCTTGATCACATTCTGCTGGATCCCTTCACCGGTCGAATACCGCGTCAGGGCAATCTGTTCGAACCGGGTCAAGAGGCCCTGTTCCTCCTCGTTAACCCGCAGAGCTTCCTGGATGTAGGCCAGGTCATAGTAAGCACGTTTGAAGTCACGGACCAGGTTCCTCTCCACCTGCCGGATCTTCTCGCGGAGGCTGGCCGCCAGATGGTCTGCCCGCCGCCCTGCGGTCGACAGCTTCCCCGGCCAGGGAACCGGCTGGGTCAGTTCCAGAACCGAGTTCTGGGGCCCGATTCTGGTCTCGATGCTTTCCGCGAAATACCGGATCGTCACCTGAGGGTCGGGAAGGGTGCGGACCTGGGCCGGCCGTTCCAGTCCCGCCTTCCAGTCCCTCCGGGCCGCCAGGATCTCCGGATTGTCCCGCAGGACAATTTGAATGAAACGGCCCAGTTCCGGATCGGTCAGGAAAAAGTCCTCAGGTTCCGTCTCCGCCGCCAGGGTATTCGCGGAAAAAACGCCAATCATGATGAGAAAAAGGAGGCCGAGGCCAGACAGGATGGCAACGGTTTTCTTCATCTTTCCTCCCTTGAAACGACCCAGTTGATTCCTGAAATGGTCCATATCGATTTCATGAAACAGCATAATCCATGCCACTCACTAAATCATTGAAAAATAATGATTTATCTTTTTTGATAAGGATAGATTGCTGGATATACAGCAACTAACTGTTGGATATCAAGCAGTAAAGATCGATGCGCAGGGCCATACTGGAGGGATTGACAGCCGGTTCTTCCCCCCCTATCATTCCGTTCGCAGTCATTATTAATAGTCCATGACCCCTCAGGAACCTGGAATGAACCCGCGCGCACGACTCAAACAGATCATCGAAGAGAAGGCCCTCATGCGGGGAGATTTCTCTCTCTCCTCGGGAGGAAAATCGGCCATCTACTTCAACTGTAAGCGCGTGACGCTTGACCCCGAAGGAGTCGCCCTGATCGGTGAAATCCTTCTCGCCGAGATCGGCAAGCTCGGCAAGATCATCGCCATCGGCGGGCCCTCGATCGGCGCCGATCCGGTGGTCGGGTATATCGCGGGAAAAAGCCACCTGGAGGGAAGAGCGGTTGCCGCCTTCATCGTGAGGAAACGGCCGAAGCAACACGGCACAGCGATGACGATCGAGAACGTGCCGCCAGAAGGATCGCGGGTGGTGATCTTCGAGGATGTGGTGACCACCGGCCGGTCGACCCTCGAGGCGATCCGCCAGGTGGAAAGGGAACGACTTCAGGTGGTCGCCGTGTTCAGCCTCATCGACCGGGAGGAAGGGGGCGCCGAGGCGTTGCGCGGCTATCCCTACAAAGCGTTATTCCGCCGGAGCGACTTCGCGCAGCTTGACGAAGGCGTACCGGAAGCCTAAAATCGTACCTTGGAGCGCATTTCGGAACCATCCGAAACGCCTCCAAGGTACGACCTCAGAGTATTCCTCGGTAGCTCAACGGCAGAGCATTCGGCTGTTAACCGAAGGGTTGCTGGTTCGAATCCAGCCCGAGGAGCCAAAACATAGCCATCGCGAATTTTCGGGAAACCAGGAAAAATTTTTCTCCCTTACATCTCGAACTTCCAAAAGGTTTGTCCCTCCGGCCCAAGAAACGAGGTTTGGCTTCACCCAATTTCGATTTAGGAAAACATCCCTTTCTTTTGACAACCATCCGGTAATCAAATAATTTGTTTTTTCCCTCCTGAATGATTAAAAAGGAAAAAATTGGAAATTGGACATTAC
>JAPUIV010000163.1 GCA_027296665.1 Acidobacteriota bacterium
AGCGCCTCCTGGAGGGCAAGACTGTTGATGACCGTGGCGAGCATTCCCATGTGGTCGGCCGCGACCCGGTCCATCCGTTTGCCGAAAACGGAGTCGCCACGAAAGATGTTTCCCCCTCCGGGCACGATGGCGATCCCGATCTTGAGGTCATGAACTTCCTGGATCTCGGCGGCGATCTGATCCACTGCTCCCGGGTCCAACCCGAATTCCGTTTTCCCCCTCAGGGCCTCCCCACTCAGTTTCAGGAGGATGCGCCGGTATGCTGGGGTAGGGGTCATTGTTCCCCCAGAACGAACCGGGAGAACCGCCTCACCTTGATATTTTCGCCGGTCTTCACGGCTACCATCTGAACTATTTCCAGGACCGCTTGATCCGCATCGCGCACGAACGGTTGTTCTTCAAGGCACAGTTCGGCAAAAAACTTATTCAATCGCCCTTCCACCATCTTTTCCAATATCTGCTCCGGTTTTCCTGAACTTCTTGCCTGTTCCATGAGAATTTCCCGTTCCCGTTCCAGAATTTCCGCCGGGACTTCCTCTCGGCGAACATATTGGGGTGCCGCGGCTGCGACATGCATTGCCAGATCCTTGACAAGTTTTTGAAATTCGTCCGTCCTCGCCACGAAATCGGTTTCGCAGTTCACCTCAACCAGGACGCCGATCCGCCCCCCCGCGTGGATATAGGACCCGACCGAACCCTCACGGGTGGCCCTCTGGCTCCTCCTTCCCGCCGATGCCAACCCCTTCTTGCGGAGCAACTTTGAGGCCTGGTCCAGGTTTCCTCCGGCCTCCCGGAGAGCATCCTTGCAATCCATGATCCCCGCGCCGGACTGTTCCCGCAGTTCCTTCACCATCTGTGCCTTGATTTCCATTTCGCTCCTCCGGGCCTCAACGAAAGTCCGGGTCGCACCTACGGACCCTGCAAATTATGGGAAACCGAACCGGCCCCCAAAAGACTTCCTGTGGAATCTCTTGTTTCGGATAGCCGCTCGGGCGCCGCGGGTACCGGGCGCCCTCCAATCCAGACTCAATCCGTTACGGCGGATCCCTCTCCGGTCTTGGGAACAACCGGTTCGGATCGATTCTCTCCCGCCGCGAGCGGTTTCTTCTTGACGGCCCGGGGCGATGATTCACCCGAGGAGGCGGTCTTCTGCTGCGTCTTCTTCCGGCCGTCGACACCGGCCTTCATCGCGCTTCCCGGCCGGGACGCCGGTTCCTCCCCCTCGTTTTTGGTTTGCTGGACCGCCTGAAAAGATAGAGAACCTTCCAGAATGGAATCGGCGACGCGGGAAGCGAATAACCGGATCGATCGGATGGCGTCGTCGTTGCCCGGGATCACGTAATCAACCTGGTCGGGATCGCAGTTGGTATCGACGATAGCGACCACGGGAATCTTCAGTTTCTGAGCCTCCAGTACGGCGATCCGTTCCTTGCGGGAATCGATCACGAAGATAGCATCGGGAAGCCGATCCATGGTTTTGATTCCTGCAAGAACCTTTTCCAGTCGAGCCCGCGCCTTTTCGAGCCGGATTCTCTCCTTCTTTGTCAGATGACTGAAACGGCTGTCGGTTTCCAGGCCATCCAGTTCCCGGAGACGGCTGAGCCTTTTCTTGATCGTCTGGAAATTCGTCAGGAGACCTCCGAGCCAGCGTTGATTCACGTAGAACATCTCACACCTGCGGGCCTCTTCGAAAATGGTTTCTTGCGCCTGCCGTTTGGTTCCGACGAAGAGGATGGTCCTTCCCTCGGCAGCAAGCTTGGCTAGAAAGGCCCTGGCCTCCTTGAATTTTCGCAGGGTCTTCTGCAGGTCGATGATGTAGATCCCGTTTCTCTTCCCGAAGATGTATGGCTTCATTTTCGGATTCCACCGTTTGGTCTGATGTCCGAAATGAACTCCGGCCTCCAGAAGATCCTTGATTGTGATCGAGGGCACCGATTCTTCCTTATTGGTTAAGGGACAGGAATGTCACCGTTTTGAAAACTGGAAACGGGCGCGAGCGCCCTTCTGGCCATATTTCTTTCTTTCCTTGATCCTGGAATCCCGGGTGAGAAGACCGGCCTTGCGAAGCGCCTTATGCAACTCCTTGTTGTACCCGACCAGGGCCCGGGCCATTCCATGCCGGATCGCCCCGGCCTGACCGGTGGCGCCACCCCCTTTAACATTGATGAGAATGTCGAACTTCTCGGCGGTCCCGGTGATCAGAAGAGGCTGGCGAATCAATAATTTCAATGTATCGTTGGGGAAGTATTCCTCGAAGGAACGGCCGTTGATCCGGAAAGTTCCCTTCCCCGGGCGAAGATAAACGCGGGCGGTGGCCGATTTCCGCCTTCCGGTCGCCAGATACTCGATCCCCTCCATGGTTTACCTCGATTCTTTTGCGGAAATGGGGACGGGCGCCTGGCCGACATGCGGATGTTCGGGGCCGCTATAGACTTTCAGGCGCCGGATCATCCGGTGGCCCAACCGGTTTTTTGGAAGCATTCCGGCAACCGCGATCTCGATGAGACGTTCCGGATGTTTCTTGAGCAGTTTCTCGGCAGAAATCTCCTTGAGTCCTCCAGGAAACCCGGTATGCCGACGATACATCTTCTGCTGGAGTTTCTTCCCGGTCAACCGGATCCGCTCGGCATTGACCACCACGACGTGGTCTCCGGAATCGTGATGAGGCGCCCAATCCGGCCTCTGTTTTCCAGAAAGAAGGGTCGCCGCGCGCGTCGAAAGTCTCCCCAGAACCGCCCCCTCCGCATCCATCAAATGCCAATGTGAGGAGATCACCGAGGGCAGATCCGCTTTTCCCCTCTTCTTCCCCTTCAAGGGATTCTTCGTCCCTGCCATCGATCGCCTCTTTGGAACACCCTCCACCTGATCTCCCTCGCCCAAACCAACCCCCTGTTTTCAAAACTTCATTTTCTACTATAATTACCCCCGCTTGTCAAGAGATCCGTTTTTTCTCCGCGGGGAGGTACCGTTCCTGAGAGCCTACCGGCAAACTGAAACCCCGGCCGAGGAGGGCAGGAAGATCCGAGCCCTTTTCGCGCGCATTGCCCCCCGCTACGATCTCGCCAACCGCGTGCTCAGCCTCTCCGTGGACCGTCTCTGGAGATGGAGAGTGGTGCGGAAGCTCTCCCCCGCTTCCGGCCACCGGGTCCTCGACCTGTTCTGCGGCACGGGGGACTTGACCCGGGCCCTGGGTGCCAGCGGAGCGGAAGTGACCGGTGCCGACTTCTGCCCCGAAATGCTCCTATTGGCCAAAGAAAGGTCTCCCGGCTTGCAGTACATTGCTGCCGATGCCCTCTGCCTTCCCTTTCCGGACGGGCATTTCGACCTGGTGACGGCCGCCTTCGGGGTCCGCAATCTGGTGGATATCGACCGGGGGCTGAAAGAAATGATCCGGGTAACCCGTGGCGGCGGCCGGATCGGGATCCTGGAATTCAGCCACCCGCGCGCCGCATGGATCCGGGTCCTGTACCGGTTCTACCTCCGCCACTGGCTGCCCCGGATCGGCGGCTGGATCACCGGCGATCGATCCTCCTACACCTTTCTTTCCCGCACCATCCCCGCCTTCCTGGATCAGGAAGGCCTGGCCGCCCGCATGCGGGTCTGCGGTCTCGAGGCGGTTCGCTACCACAACTTCACGGGGGGGATCGCCGCCCTGCATGTGGGCAGAAAGCATTAAACCGGTTTCGCCATCAGGTGGTGCAGGAGAGCTTTCTGGGCGTGGAGACGGTTCTCCGCCTGGCGGAAGATCACCGAGGCGCCGGAGTCGGCAACTCCAGCCGTCACCTCATCGCCCCGATGCGCCGGCAGGCAGTGCATGAAAATCGCCCCGGGGGCGCCTAGCCGCATGGCCGCGGCGTCGATCTGATACCCGGAAAAACGTTTCCTCCTGGCTGCAGCTTCCTCTTCCTGCCCCATGCTTGCCCAGACGTCGGTGTACACCACCTCCGCGCCTTTGAGCCCCCACGCAAGGTCGGTACCCACCTCGACATCCCCGCCCCGGGAGCGGGCTCCCTCCCGGGCCGTTTCGATGATCTCCTTGCGCGGCTCGAAGCCCGGCGGGGTCACGATCCGGAGACGGGCGCCGGAAAGGGATGCTCCCAGGGCGAGCGAATGGGCGACATTGTTTCCATCTCCAATGTAGGTGACCGGCAACCGAACAAGTCTTTCCTTCTTTTCCCGCATGGTCAGATAATCGGCAAGAGCCTGGCAGGGATGGTAGAGATCGGTGAGTCCGTTGATCACGGGGACATCGCTATGGTCAGCCATCTCCTGCAGTATCTTGTGGGAGAAGGTCCTGACCATGATCCCGTCCACCCATCGGGCCAGGCA
>JAPUIV010000164.1 GCA_027296665.1 Acidobacteriota bacterium
GAGGACCCGGAACCGGGCATTCTTGTGGTTACGGCCGGCACATCCGACATTCCGGTGGCGGAAGAGGCCTGCCTGGTCGCCGAGCTGATGGGCAACCGCGTCGACAGGCTCTACGACGTGGGCGTGGCGGGGCTTCACCGGCTTCTGGACAGGCAGGGTCGTCTGGCCCGGGCCCGCGTGATCGTGGTGGTGGCGGGGATGGAAGGGGCCCTTCCCAGCGTCGTTTCCGGCCTGGCCCCGGCCCCGGTCATCGCCGTACCGACCAGCGTCGGGTACGGGGCCAACTTCCAGGGACTGGCCCCCCTTCTGGCGATGCTGAACAGTTGCGCGATGGGGGTTGTGACGGTCAATATCGACAATGGATTTGGTGCTGGATATGCAGCAGGAAGGATCAACCTCCTCGGAAAAGAGGGTTGATCTGGATTGTGTGAAATTACACATCGGTCATCGTTTTCAACAGAGGACTGATTACAGGATTGTTTCCAAAAAATAACTAAGTTCAATCATTTCATCACTTAACCACTGCCAATTTTTTGTCGCCTATCCTTGACTTTGCCCAGCCTTGGGCATATATTCCCATATACAGGGGGATCTCGGAATCCAAATGCAGGCCTCCACTACGAGCGGGGATAAAAGTCCTCCCTCGAATGGGCCTGAGTGCCCCAAAAGGGCGACTCCCCGTCCCTTGAAATAACTCGAAAAGCCGGGTACAGTGAAGGGTTTAGTCGCTTCGGACCCTGCGGGCCGGAGTGTCGGAACGCCAAAAGAGAGGAGGCGAGTGATGGATGCCACTCATCAAGGTTCGAGACGATGAATCCCTTGAAAGTGCCCTGAGACGTTTCAAGCGGAAATGCGAGAAATCGGGAGTTTTATCCGAAGTCAAAAAGCGCCAGCATTTCGAAAAACCAAGCGCGCGCAAGAAGATCAAGGCGCTGGCGGCCAGGAAGAAGGCCCTCAAACGGTTGGCGCAGGAGCGCAAGTTCAACAGTTAGCCGTACCGCTGGAGGAGATTTGAGCAGTCCGGGTGATTCGAGATTCGTGGACGCGGTCCGGGAGGCGGCAGACCTTCCCGGTCTCGTTGCGGATTACGTGGCCCTCAAGAAGGCGGGGGCCGGCAAGTTCAAGGCGTTGTGCCCCTTCCATGCCGAAAAGACCCCCTCCTTTCACGTGGACGGGCAGAAACAGCTGTTCTACTGTTTCGGTTGCGGCCTGGGCGGCGACGCCTTCAAGTTCCTGATGCTGCAGGAGAGGGTCGATTTCCTGGAAGCGGTGAAACTGATCGCCAGGAAGCACGGCATCCCGGTTCCGGCAAGAGGCGGCGATACCCGCGGAGAGGATCAGGTCTTGTTCGATATCAATGAGGCGGCTTGCTCCTTTTACCGGGATCAGCTTCATGCGGACGGGGGGGCCGAGGCGCGCCGGTATCTCCTTCACCGGGGAATGGAAAGCGCCACCCTCGATCGATTCCAGATCGGCTACGCGCCCGACCGCTGGGATGGAATCAAGGAGCATCTCCGGCGGCGGGGATTCCGGGAACGCGATCTGCTGCGGTCCGGCCTGCTGGTGAAAAAAGAGGCGACCGGGCATACCTACGATCGTTTCCGGAACCGAATCCTCTTCCCCATCCGGGGATTGTCGGAACGCTGCATCGGATTCGGAGGAAGGATTTTGGCGGAGGGGATTCCCAAATACCTGAATTCTCCCGAAAGTCCGATCTTCGACAAGAGCAGAACCCTGTATGGTCTGGATGTTGCCCGTCCGTCGATCCGTTCCGCCAGCTCCGCCATCCTGGTCGAGGGGTATCTCGATTTTCTCACCCTCTATCAGGCGGGGATCGAGACGGTTGTGGCCACCCTCGGGACCGCCTTCGGCCCCGGGCATGCCAAGATCCTCAGGCGGTTCGCCGAGGGCGTGGTGGTCAACTTCGACCCGGACGCCGCCGGCGCCAGCGCCACCAGGCGCAGCCTCGACATTCTCCTGGAGGAAGGGTTCGATGTCCGCATCCTGCGCCTGCCGAAGGGCGAGGATCCGGACGCATTCGTGCGCCGGAAAGGCGGCGATGCCTACCGGGGGCTGATCGAAGGCGCCCCCACCTACCTGGAAGACCTGATCCAGGAGGCGGCGGGGAAACATCAGGGCGACGGGCCGAAAGGAAAATTGCTGGCATTGCATGAAGTGCTTCCGTTCATCGCGAAGCTGGAATCATCGGTGGTCCGATTATCCTTCGCGGGCCCCCTGGCCGAGGTTCTCGGCCTGGATGAGGGGAGTGTCCTGGAAGAACTTCGTGTCGCCCTGAAAGGCCGGAAATCGATGCTCCGGAAAGATATCACCGAACCGTTCCTGGCGGCCAACCAGGCGGAATGCAACCTGGTCCGTCTTCTCCTGGAGAATCGAGATTTCCGCCAGGAGGTCCTGAAGGAGCTGGACGAAGTCGATCTGAAAGGGTCTCCCGCGGCAGGGCTTATTGCAACCGTTCGAAAAATGGAGCAGGAGAAGGAAGCTGTCACCTACCCCGGGATCCACCAGAGATTGGCGGGTGAAGAAGATCGGAATTTTCTTGCCAGGATCGCGTCAAGCGACCAGCCATTACCATCCGAAAAGGAGGGCTGGGGTTGTTTTCTGGCCTTGCGCCAGCGGCGCATCTCCCGGGCGATGAAGGGGATCCAGAGGGAAATCGACAAGGGGCGCGGGGAAGTCAACGATCTTCTGAAGCAAAAGATGGAGCTGGGAAAAGAGTTGGAGAAGCTCGCTCATGGGCCATCCCGGACAATGGCCCCGCTGGGAGCTAGCCATTGAAGGTGGATGATGGCGGAAAATAAAAAGAAACGGAGGAGCCATCCATTGAGAATTGAGGAAAAATACGAAGGTGTGCGTCATCTTATTTCCATTGGGGAGGAAAAGGGATACCTCATTTATGGCGAGATCAATGATCTTCTTCCCAAGGAGATCAATTCCTCCGACGAGATCGATAAGATCTTCATGCTCTTCGGATCCCACGGCATCGAACTCTTCGATTCCGACGAAAAAAGGAAGCAGCAACCCGGCAGGAACAAAGGAGAGGGTTCAGGCCATGAGGTCAAGCTGGACCTGAGTCCGGGCTCTCTCGATAAAACCAACGATCCCGTGAGAATGTATCTCCGGGAAATGGGAACGGTCCCACTCCTGACCCGGGAGGGCGAGGTCGAAATCGCCCGCCGGCTCGAACGGGGGGAGAAGACGGTTTTGAAGGCCTTGTCCCGCAACCGATACGTCCTCGGGCGGATTCTCGAGGCCGGAAAGCAGTTGCGAGCCGGGACCTGCCGGGTGAAGTCCCTGGTGGTCATTCGCGAGCCGGACCTCAGCCAGCCTCTCGAAAAGTTCGTGGGAAAACTCCTCAAGTCGATTGAAATGATTGGCCGGACCAATACCCTGGCCGAAAAACATAAGAAACACTTGTCCCGCCTGACGGAAGGATCGCGGCGGTACCGGTTGATCCGTTACCGGATGCTCCGCCAGCAGGCCAAGTGCGGGAGGGGAATCCGGGAACTCGGCCTGGTAAACTCCAAGATCCAGAATCTCGTGAATGTTCTGAGGAAAACCCGGGAACGGCTCCTGATCCTGGAAGGCCAGAGGCGCTCCCTCCAATCCTCCCTGAAGCGGCGAAAGGACACCAAGGCGAAATGGGAGATCCGCAAACGGATCCGGGCCATTCCTGAAATGATCCAGGATGCGGAGAAGGAACTGGGCATCACCGCGGAGGAGATCCGCCAGACCACCGGCCTTGTTTATCACGGGGAAAGGGTCGCGGAACAGGCGAAAAGCGAACTGGTGGAGGCGAATCTGCGGCTGGTGGTGTCAATCGCGAAGAAATACACCAACCGGGGCCTGCAATTCCTCGACCTGATCCAGGAAGGGAACATCGGCCTCATGAAGGCCGTGGACAAGTTCGAATACCGGCGGGGGTACAAGTTCTCGACCTACGCCACCTGGTGGATTCGCCAGGCGATCACGCGGGCGATTGCCGATCAGGCCCGGACCATCCGGATTCCGGTGCACATGATCGAGACCATCAACAAACTGGTCCGGACCTCCCGCGCCCTGGTTCAGGAGGTTGGCCGCGAACCCACTCCGGAGGAGATCGCCAAGAAGATGGGGATCCCGGTGAGCAAGGTTCGCAAGGTCCTGAAGATCGCCCAGGAACCGATCTCCCTGGAAACCCCGATCGGGGAGGAAGAGGACAGCCATCTGGGAGATTTCATCGAGGACTCCGCCGTGATCTCTCCGATCGAGGCGGTCATCGGTGTGAATCTGAGAGACCAGACCCAGAGCGTGCTCAAATCCTTGTCGCCCCGGGAAGAGACCGTTCTCAAGATGCGGTTCGGGGTTGGAGAGGGGACCACGGAGCATACTCTCGAGGAGGTGGGTCAGAATTTCTCGGTGACGCGGGAACGGATCCGGCAGATCGAGGCAAAGGCCCTTCGCAAGCTCCGGCATCCAACGCGAAGCCAGAAATTGAGGGCCTTCACCGAGGATCCCAGGTAGGAAACCCCGGGAACTTCGCCTCCCTCACATTCCCATGATGTGGTAGCCGGAGTCGACGTGCAGGATCTCCCCGGTGATCCCCCGGGCCAGATGGCTGCAGAGGAAAAGGGCCGCGTCCCCGACCTCGGCGGGTTCGGTATTCCGGTGCAGCGGCGCCTTTTCCCGGATCAATTCGAGCATCTTGGTGAACCCCGAGATTCCCCGGGCGGAGAGGGTGTTGATCGGCCCGGCGGAGATCCCGTTGATCCGGATGTTCCGTTTCCCCAGATCGCTGGCCAGGTAACGGATGCTGCTTTCCAGGGCCGCCTTGGCCACTCCCATCACATTGTAGTTGGGTATCACCTTTCCGGATCCCAGGTAGGTGAGGGCGAGGATCGCGCCGCCCTCCTTCTCCAGGAGGGGCGTTGCCGCACGGGCCAGGGCGGTAAGCGAATAGGAACTGATGTCCTGGGCAATCTGGTATCCCTCGCGCGAGGTCGCCAGGAACTCGCCATCCAGCTCTTCCCGCCGGGCGAAGGCGATGCTGTGGACGAGGATGTCGAGGGAACCGAACTCTTCACCGAGCCGGCGGAAGCATTCTTCAATCTGACTATCCTCGCTCACGTCGCAGGGTAGTATCAACGGGTCATCCAGATCCTTGGCAAGTTTCCTGACATTGTCCTCGAGGCGCGGCCCCTGAAAGGTCAGGGCCATGCGCGCGCCCGCGCCGGCCAAGGCCCTGGTGATGGCCCAGGCGATGCTGCGTTTGTTCGCCACGCCGAGAACGATCGCCTTTTTTCCCGCGAGCAGTTGTGTCATTTTAACCTCCAGGAAAAGGAGCTTATTTGGTTGGTCTTTTGAAGAGATCCTCGGAGACGGTCTCTGAGACCTGTAGATCGGCGATCCGGATCCGGAAAGGTTTGTCGGGAAAGTCCCTGACGGTGGAGAGGACCAGGGCGCCGTGCTGCGTCCATTCGGTCCAGGTTGCCACACCGCGCGGTTCGTCCTCGGGGGAGCCCATGAGAATGTATTCCCAGCGATCCATCAGATGGGTTTCCCGGTTGATGTAGACCCAGTACCGATCCTGCCAGGTGAGACCCGTCCCCTCCTGAAAGGAGGCCAGGATGATATCGTGAGTTTGTCCGTTGGAATCGGTCGATTCCCCCTCGTACTTCAGGATGACCCCGGGGTCTAGCAGTTTCGCCGGCATCAGGATCCAGTACGTATCGTTGATGAACCGGCCGTACATCCAGTTCAGGTGGTTTGCAGATTCGAAATCGTCCAGGCGGCGCCCGGAGATGTAGACGTCCTGATCGGGCTTGCCGGCGCTGAAATCGTTCACGTTGAAAAAGGCGATGAACCCCTTTCCGTCTTTCTGGGTTCCGGAGAGGCGGTATCGCCCGGTCTTTCGATCCCATACGTGCTCGTAATCCGAACTCGGGATGCCGTCCTTTTCGACGACGAAACGAAATGTGATGAGGGCCGCCTTCTCGAACCCCTCCTCTCCCCCCATCGATTCGTAAGTCGCGCGGGCGATCTCGATCGCCTTCGGGTCGGAGAGGGAGGGATCGAAACGGGAGGCCTCTTCCACAGGTTCCGGTTGGTTTTTGCCGTCTTCAGGGGCGGAAGATTCCCCCGCCGAACACCCGGACAGGATCGGCAAGGCGAGGCCCAGGATCATCGCCTGATGAGCGGTACGAAAGAACTTGTTCATTTGCCGTTCCCTCCCAGTTCCTTACGGATCGTTTTCACCGCGGTAACCATCGATTTCAACTTGTCGCGCGCCTCCTCGGTGGTCCTTGTTTTCAAGCCACAGTCGGGGTCGACCGTGATCCGTTCCACCGGGATGACCTTCAGAAGTCTCCGGAGCCGGGTTTCAACCGTCTTGACCGATTCCACGGCATGGCTGTGAACGTCGAGAACTCCAGCGGCGATTTCCTTGCTGAAGGGATATTTGCGAAACCGATCCAGCATATCGAAATCGCTGTTCGACAGCTCGAGATCGAACTGATCCACCGGTATTTCCAGCATCTTCGGGTAGATGTCATCGAAGGAGCCATAACAGATGTGGGTGATCGTCTTCGCCTGGATCCCGTCGGTCACCACCTTCATTACCCGGACCGCGAGGTCGATCTCCTCCGGGCGGACCGAGACGGCAGGTTCGTCCACCTGGATATACTTGGCCCCGGCCGCCTCCAGGTCCTTGACTTCCTCATGAATCGCCTCGGCCAGAGCCATCGCCAGATGTTCCCGGGACGGGTAGTACTCATCGAAGGACCAGTCCATCATGGTATACGGTCCGGTGAGGATCGCCTTCATGGGGAGCTGGGTAAGGCTCTGCGCGTAGCGGAACCAGTCGACCGTGATCGGCCCCCGGCGCTTGATCGGGGCGATCGCCACCGGTTTGCGGTAATAGCGGTTCCCGTAGGATCGGACCAGGCCGCTGATCCGGAAGCCGTCGAGGTTCTCGGCGAAGTAGGTGGCCATGTCCCCCCGGTACATCTCTCCGTCCACGAGGATATCGAGCCCTACCTCTTCCTGCATCCGGATAATCTCTTCCGTTGCCTTTCTCTCCAGGCGATGGAGTTCCTCCCCCGGCATCTCCCCGCGGGAGAATTTGGAACGGGCGACCCGCAAATATTCGGGTTTCGGGAAACTTCCCACGGTCGTTGTCGGTAGAATCATTTCTCCTCCTGGTTCGCCCGGCCGGCGATCCGGCTGAGGAGCTCGAGTTTTTTGAAAGCCGTTTCCCGGGGCAAAAATTCCAGGCCGCAGCTCGGATTCACGAACATTTCCCCCGATCCGGAAGCTTTCCAGAGACGGCGGACCAGAGACGCGGTTTTTACTTCGTCCTCGAGTTTCGTGTTTCGTCCGTTCAGAATTCCCAAGGCCAGAGTTTTTGCCGGCGGCGATTTTTCGATCGCTTCAATATCATTCTTTCCTTCGACCAGATCGATGCCGAGGATCTCCACCGGCAATTCACTCAGCCGGGAAAGGATCTTTCCCGCCCCGCGGAAATAGGTATACAGAGCGAGGCGGCTTTTTTTCTTCCCCTTCGCAAGCTGGGCAATCCCCTTTTCCAGGAGGGGAAACTGATCGGGCCACCAGAGAATGGCAGGTTCGTCGATCTGGATCAGATCGGCCCCCGCCGCCTCCAGGGCCGAAACTTCCTCGGCCAGGGCCCGCGCGTAGTCCGCCGTCAAGGTTTCCTCGTTGCCGTAATGTTTGTCGTGCGAGAGTTTCGCCAGGGTGTACGGGCCGGTCAGAACGGGCTTGACGGGGCGCTCGCTGGCCCCGGCGGCAAATTTATAGTCTTCAACGGTGACCGGGTTCTTCCAGCGGATCGCCTCCTCGATCACAGGTTGCCGGAAGTAGGTATTCGTGTCGAAATACCGGAGCAACCCAGTGATGCGAACCCCCTCGAGCCGGCCGGCGAAATAGGTCTGGGCGTCCTGCCAGCGGATTTGCCCGTCCGTCACCAGGTCAATCCCGCTGCGGCACTGCTCAGAGATCACCTCGCGGGTCACGTCATCCTGAACCCGGTGAAGGTCCCCTTCCGAAATCTCCCCCCGATCCCGCTGGGCCAGGGCGCGGCG
>JAPUIV010000165.1 GCA_027296665.1 Acidobacteriota bacterium
TTTGGGCCCTGAAGGATGTCTCCTTTGAGGTGCAGCCCGGCGAGGTCGTGGGTATCATCGGCCGAAACGGCGCTGGTAAGACCACGCTGCTCAAGATCCTCTCCCGCATCACCGAACCGACCGAAGGGAAAGCAGAGATCCACGGCCGGGTCGGATCGTTGCTGGAGGTCGGCACCGGCTTCCACCCTGAATTGACCGGCCGGGAGAACATCTACCTCAACGGCGCCATCCTAGGGATGAAAAGCGCCGAGATTGACCGTAAATTCGATGAGATGGTCGACTTCGCCGAGATCGAGAAGTTCATCAACACCCCGGTGAAGCATTACTCCAGCGGCATGTACGTGCGCCTGGCCTTTGCCGTGGCCGCGCACCTGGAGCCGGAGATCCTGCTGGTCGACGAGGTCCTGGCGGTGGGGGACGCGGCCTTTCAGAAGAAGTGCCTGGGGAAGATGGGAGATATCAGCGCGGCGGGCCGCACGGTTCTGCTGGCCAGCCATAACATGACTTCCATCGTCAAGCTGTGCGGAAAGGTGATCTGGCTGGACGACGGCCGGGTTCGCGCCTTCGACGAGGCCCAGAAAACCGTCCAGGCCTATCTCGCATCGGGTGTTTCCGGGTCAAAGGGGCGGGTGGAATTTGAACCGCCCGATGCGCCCGAAGATGTCTATCTTTCCTCCGTGGAACTGAGGAACGGCAACGATGAGATTGCCGCCGATTTCGACGCGCTCTCTCCCGTCAAGGTGATCCTCGCCTTCCGTTGCCGGCGCCGGTTCACCAGGCTCCGGTTGGACGCGGTGGTCCTGGGGTACGACGGCATCCCCATATTCTCGACCACCTCGCAGGACTATGACTCCATCGCGGGAGATTTCGCGGCGGGAGATCATCGCGTGCAGATGCGGATACCCGGCCGGTTCCTGGCCGCCGGCGAGTATTACCTCACGGTGAATATTTGCGAGGTGGGGGTCAAGAACTATGATCTGCGCGAGTCGGTTCTGCGCTTCAAGGTAGTGGGGAACCCCTTCCGATTGGCGAGAAACCTGGGCTTCCTGGTGTACCCGTTCGAATGGAGGCTGGACCCATGATGCGAAAAGAGTACCTGCCCTTCGGCAAACCCAATTTTTCCGGCGGGGAGATCGCCGCGGTCGAACGGGTCCTGCGATCGGGATGGGTCGGAATGGGCCCGGAAACGATTGCCTTTGAACGGGAACTGGAGGAATTCCTGCACGCCCCCCACGTCGTGACCGTCAATTCCTGCACCTCCGCCCTCTTTCTCTCCCTGCTGGTCCACGGGGTCGGGCCAGGCGACGAGGTGATCTGCCCCAGCCTGACCTGGTGCAGCACCGCCAATGTCGCCCTGCAGCTGGGCGCGAAACCGGTATTTTGCGATGTCGATCCCGATACCCTGAGCGTGACTCCGGAGCTGGTTCGAGAAAAACTCACCCCCAGGACAAGGGCCGTGATGGCCGTACATATGGGTGGCCTTGCGGTCGAGACCGAAGCGATTCGCGCCATCCTCCCCGGGAAGGTGGCGATTGTCGAGGACGCGGCGCACGCGCTGGGAAGCAAGTACGCCGATGGCCGTCCCGTCGGTTCCTCCGAAAACCTGACCTGTTTCAGTTTCTACGCCAATAAAAATCTCTCCACCGGTGAAGGGGGGGCCATTGCCCTGGCTGACCAGGGGATGGCGGAGCGGTTGCGGTCGCTTCGCCAGAACGCCATGCCCGCCGATGCCTGGAAGCGGTACAGCCACTCGAAATCGTTGATGCATTCCCAGCTGGCGGAGCTCGGCTACAAGATGAACTTTACCGACTTGCAGGCCTGCATTGGCAGGATCCAGCTCAAGCGGCAATCCGATTTCCACGCGACCCGCCGGGCAATCGCCAGCTATTACTATGAACATCTGCATTCCCTGGTCCCGTCCATCCGATTTCAGAGAAAGATCCTGCACCCGGAACATGCCCGCCACCTGTTCGTGATCCAGTTGCCCGGCGGAGAAATGCCGGAATCCAGGAACGAACTCCTGTTGCAGTTGCGTGGTCGCAACGTGGGGGCCAGTATCCATTATCCGCCTCTGCATCGAATGCCGTTGTACGATTCCCGGAAACAACCGGCCCTGCCGTGCACGGAGAGCATTTGCGAACGCATCATGACCCTGCCGATCAGCGCCAGCATGAAGATCGAGGATGCCGGGTATGTGGTCGCCCAGTTGGAAGAGTTGGTGCGATTGAAGGAGGCCGTATCGTGAAAACCGCAACCGCCGTCGAAAATGAGACCACGACCGGGAAATATGGATTTCACGGCCGCCTGAAGGCACGATTCCCGTCGCAGGTCATCGCCGATACCACCGAATTATGCAATCTCGCCTGTATCCACTGCGCCCACCCCGCATTCAAGAAATCTAGCTACTACAGCGGCCGCTCTCTCCGCCCCGAGCTGAACGCCAAGATGGTGGATGAAGTTCGCGACCACGGTAAAGGTGCCACCCAGTACATTCGTTATACCAGTGAAGGGGAGCCCCTTCTGGATGGAAACATCTATGAGATGCTCGCCTACGCGGCACGGAATTCGGGTGTGACGGTGACCCTGACCACCAATGGAACCTTGATGAACGAGAAACGGACCGAGCAACTGCTCGCCACCGGTGTGCACGTGATCGACATCAGCATCGACGCTTTCACCCCCGAGACCTACAGGAAGATCCGGGTCAACGGCGACCTGGAGCAAACCCGTGCCAACGTGTTACGGCTGCTGCAACAGGCGCGGCAACCGGCCATCGAGACCAAGGTGGTGGTGAGCTACATCGAACAACCCGAAAACGTTCAGGAAACCCGTGCATTCGAACAGTTCTGGAAGGACCAGGGGGCCGACTATGTCGTGGTGCGCAGGCTGCACTCGAACGCCGGCAACAACGGGGAGATCGCGGATCGGATGCGGAAGGAAAATGCGGCCGAATCCCGTTATCCCTGCGTCTATCCGTGGGAAAGAGTTGTCCTGAACCCGCGCGGGTTTCTTTCATTTTGCCCGGCCGACTGGACTCGCGGGTCCACCTTCATCGATTATCGAACCACCACTATCCATGAAACCTGGCAGGGAGAGTTCTACCGGAATCTGCGCGAGGCCCATCTTGCCAATCAGTTCAACAACCATTCCTTCTGCGGACAATGCCCCGATTGGAAAGCGACCCGGTGGCCGGGTGAGGGGCGCAGTTACGCGAATATGATCGAAGAATTCTGAAAGGCCTGGTAGTTTGACCGTCACGAAGAATCAACCGCGGGAATTTCAGATCGGTGAAATCACCAGTCCCGTCATCGATCGGATCGAGGCGATCGCGAAAAATGTCCCCGGTTGGTCCCCGGTTGACCAGCTCTACACCCTTTTCAACCTGGCCTACCTGACCACCGATGTCAGGGGGGATATCGTGGAGATCGGCTCATGGTGCGGGCGGTCGACCGCGGTGCTGGGGATGGCGGCGCGGATGATCGGAAACACCAAGGTTCACAGCATCGATCTGTTCCCGGAAAAGAATGACTGGAAGCAGAATAAGGATGGGAGCTACTCCCTGGAAGTGGAACTGGACGGGGTGAAGTACCGCGGTTATCAGGATCAGAATGTATGGCGGGAACCCTTCGAGAAGGATATTGCCCCTATCTACGCGAAGTATAATAGCGTCCTGGAGGTTTTCAACGAGACCCTTTCCAGATATGACTTGCGCAATTTTGTCATCCCTTTCCGGGGGGACTCCCAACATTTCGGGGCCTCGGTGGGGATCGATTTTCGATGCAAACTGGCATTCATTGATGGCGATCATAGCTACGACGCCGTCTGCCTCGATATCCGCAATGTGCAGAAATTCATGGCGGCCGGCGGATGGATTTGCTTTGATGACGCCTTCTCCTCTTATGACGGCGTGAACCGGGCGATCAAAGATTGTGTGATCAATAATCCCGCTTTTGACATGGGCCGGCAGATGACCCGGAAGTTCTTCGTGGCCAGGAAGAAGAGAGAGGGTTGACCGAGGGTAGCATCCCGTCATGGAATTGAACTCCTTTCTCGAAAAGATCAGGTCGGGAATCTCCGTTGAACCGCGAGATTTATTGCAGTACCTGTGCCTGGAAGGACGGGAAGAACGGTGTGCCGTGAATGTCGGTCTGGCCGAGGCCTATGCCGGCATCCAGAATTTTGAGCAGGCCAGGGTCTTCATACAGCGCGCCTGGATACTCTCCGATTTCTCCCCCGATCTGATGCCTCTGTACGCCGGAATTCATTCCGCCCTGGACGATGTTGCCGCTATCCAAGCGGCCTACAAGAGGCTGGGGATGAAAAAGGCCGGCCAGAACGATTTTGTGGAGGCAATACAATATTTTAATTTGAGCATGTACGCTCACAATCAGTATCAAAAAATCGACCGGTATGATTATGATTTTGATATTCTGGAACGGATTGAACTGCTGGCGAGACCCTATCGGTTTCGCCCGCGCTCGCCGGCGGAGCCTTCCCCTGAACGTAAGATCCGTGTCGCCTATCTGACCTATCTCCTGTCCAACCCCACCTCGGTGTTTCACCGGATCAATCTTTCCTTGGCGCAATTCCATGAGAAATCGCGTTTTTCGGTCGCCTTTTTCGTGCCGGAGCCGGCGTCGGCCTTCCGGGATGATGAAATCATCAAACTGCTCGGAAACTGCGGCTGCGAGGTGGTGACCGCACCCGAGGCGGGAGGCAAAGCCGAAAGAATGATCTGGATGGCGGCCCGGATTCATAAATACAAACCTGACCTCCTGGTCACCAATGCCGCCCTGGCGAATCTGGATAGTTATTTCATCACCTGCATGCGCCCGGCCGCCACGACGATCGGCCTGGTCTATGGGCCTCCTCCGCAGTTCACCGCCCCCAGTCTCGACTGGTGCATCTCATCCGCCAAGCACCCATTGATGGACAGTCCCTGCGGCGGCGCATTCGCCCCGGTGGAGATCGATTTACCCGATCCAGCCAAGATCGCGCCTTGCCCCAGGCGACAGTTGGACATCCCGGACGAAGGATTCATCTTGATGAGTTGCGGGAGGTTTACCAAATTCCAGGATCCCGGTTTCTGGAAGGCGATCTTCGCGATCCTGGAGGCTTACCCGGATTTGCATTATGTCGCCCTGGGAGTGCAGGAAGGGAAGATCTCTTTTCTGGAGGATCTGGTTCCATCCGGGGTGCGGTCCCGGCTGCGGTTCTTGAAGTGGCAGAAAAATTATTTACCCGTCCTGCGTCTCGCGGATCTCTTGATCGACACCTTTCCGTCCGGGGGCGGATTTGTCCTCATGGATGCCATGGCGATGTCGATTCCGGTGGTGTCATTCGAGAATAACTATATGCAACCCTTCGATCAGACCGACTGGTCGGTCGGTGTCGAGTTCATCCCGGT
>JAPUIV010000166.1 GCA_027296665.1 Acidobacteriota bacterium
AGGCGGTGCCGGTGGTCTTCTTCTTCTGGGACTTGGGTTTGAAGCCAGGCTGGCCTTCCCGTTTCTTGCGGTACTTGCTGGCATACATCCGGGCGTCGGCGATGCTGATCAGGGTCTCGAAGTTGGACCCCTCGTCGGGGAAGCTGGCCGAGCCGAGGCTGATCTTGACCTGGATCTTCTTGCCCGGCCTGGGGCTGTAGGAGAAGCTCTCGATACAGGAGGCGAGCCGGCGCTCGACGTAATCGACGTCCTCCTGGCCCACTCCGGGCAGGATGACGATGAATTCGTCGCCGGCATAGCGGACGCATTTATCGCACCCCCGCAACTGGGTCTTGATCGCATTGGCGATGCCGCGCAGGATCTTGTCGCCTACCAGGTGGCCGTGGACGTCGTTGATATCCTTGAAATTGTCGACGTCCATCTCCACTATGGTGAGGGGGATGCGCAGGTTCGCGGCCCGGTTCAATTCCTCCTCGAAGTTGAGGAACAGGTAGCGGGCGTTCGGCAGGGTGGTGAGCGGATCGGTGAGGGCGTGTTCCTGGGTCTCCTCGTACAGGAGGGTATTCCGGACCGCCGCGGCGACGTGTTTGGCGATGATCTTGAGAAGTCTGAGATGGTCCTCCTGGTACCCGGGTTCTGGTTCGGCGTACAGCGAAAGGACGCCGATGCACTCTCCCTCCTCGGTGGTGAGGGGTGCCGCCAGGCAGGTGCCCAGGCGGCGCAGAGGGCTGGCGGCCGCAAGCTCCGCCAGATCGAATTTTTGACGGTGGCGGACCTGCCGGGAAACCGGTTTCTCCCAGAGCAAGGCCTTCTTGTGGTAGGCGACCCAACCGCTGATCCGTTCCCCCATCGGAATCTTGAGGTCTTTGATCTCTCCGGTTTGATCCCCGGTGAAGAACCTGGGCAGGAGAACCTGTTTCGACGGATCCACGATGTACAGAACGCAGCACTGAAACGGGATCAGATGAGAGATCTTCTTGGACAGGAGGGTAAGGATCTCCGGAAGGTCCAAACTCTTTCCGAGGATCTCGACGATTTCATACAGGGAGTAGATCTCATTGTGGGACGTAGATATGTTGGTCAAGAGGTTTCGCCGGGTGGTCTCCGCCTCCCTGGCCGATTCGGATCGCGACACCTCGTTGCTCCATTGGAACATCGGGGAGACCGAGAAATTGGATTGCCGAAGTTTCGCCTTCCATCCCTCTTCAATCCGGTCGATCTCCTTCACCAGGTGGTTGACCACTTCGGGGTCGAAATCGCGCCCGGCCCGCTCCCGGAGAAAACGGATGGTCTGTGCCTTGCTGACCGCCTTCCGGTAGGGACGGTCGGAGGTCAAGGAATCGTAACTGTCGACTACCGCCATGATCCGGGCGCCGACGGGGATCTGTCTCCCCTTTAACTCGTCCGGATAGCCGGTGCCGTCGAATTTTTCGTGGTGCGAGCGGACAATCTCGGCCAGGGTGTTGGGAAGGTCCAGGCCATCCAGGATCTCGGCCCCCACCTTGGGATGGATTCGGACCCGATCGAACTCCTCCGCGGTCAGCTTGCCCGGTTTGGAAAGTATGTAGCCCGGCACCGCGAGGTAGCCGATGTCGTGCAGCAAGGAGGCGGTCCGCAACTCCTCGATTCGCCGTGTCGGCAGTTCCATCAGTTTCGCCAGTTCCACGGCGATGTGCTGGACCCGGCGGAGGTGGTTGTCGGGGGTGCGATCCTTCGCCTCGATGGCGCTGGCCAGTGCCTCGATGATCGAAAGGTAACCCTTGGTGATCTCGGCCTCCCGGGTCCGGGCGCCCAGGACATAGTCGATGTAGAACTTTCCCGCGTAGAACAGCCCGAACAGGACGCCGGTTGCGGTGAGTCCCCAGATCCAGCCGAACTGTTCGAAAAACGCCCCGATTCCCGCCGCCACGGCAACGCCGATCAAGGATCCCGGTGTCCATTTCAGAATGAGACGCCGCCAGACCGGCAGGAACCCCTTCTTCCGGAACGGGATCCTCCAGATCACCGTCAGGAGGGAAAATACCATGAGGTAGCCGGCCATCGCGGCCAGGAGACCGTTCAGATCGGCGACCCGGACCGGGAATCCCGGCTGGCCACCGGTCAGAAGAAAGAACCTGCCGGCGATCCAGGCCGCGAAGGTGGCCCGGCTCGAGGCCAGCAAGATCCGATTCCACCGGTATCGTCCCTGCCGCGACATGAGCGCGGCCAGAAGGCCGCCGGCAAATCCGGCCAGCAGCGCGGCGACCGGGCCGCAGATCAGCAGGGAAGCCAGGAGGAAAGGGAAGAAGAGGTTCAATTTCCCGAGCCGCGGGTGGTACAGATGTCCGACTCCCAGGATCGCCACGGCGGGAAGGAAGATGGCCACGGGAACCTCGGCCATCAGGACACCGGTGATCCATTCGTGCCATAGGACGGCGAGGGCAAGGAGCCAGAATATTACGTAGGTGGCACTGGAATGGAGGATGCGGTCGAACCGGACTTCGTTGGCCGTCCGGCGCAGTTGACTGGTGAATCCTCGCGGCATCAAGACCATCCGTTTCGCAGTGATGGGGGAGTGGGCTCACCCCGGCCCTTCGGTGTGCAGTCTTTCCGAACCTCAATGAAAAAGATAATGTCGGACACTCGGTTGGGCAAGCCAAGTTCTTGAAAACAAGTTACATAGATGTTATTCTCGGCCCGCAATGCGGCGCCTGTTGTCAAACGCCCGTCTTTCCTGGATTCCGGGAGGCCTTTTCCTCGGGCTTGCCGCCGTGCTTCTCATTGTTTGCGGCCCGTCCGATCGGGTGGCCGATACCGGGCAAAAGATCCTCGTTATTGGACTCGACGGGGCCGACTGGCAGATCCTGCAACCGATGATCGAGGAAGGGGATATGCCGGTGCTCGGGCGGCTCATGCGGGAGGGGGCCTGGGCGCAGTTGCGATCGAGTCCGCCCCTGCTCTCGCCGCTGCTGTGGACCACCGTGGTGACCGGGAGATCGCCGGCCGATCACGGGATTCTCGATTTTCTCATCCGGGATCCGGTCAAGAAGATCAAGGTCCCGATCACCGGGGAGTACCGCCGGGTCCCCGCCCTCTGGAACCTGTTCACCGATGCGGGACGATCGGTTGATGTCGTGGCGTGGTGGGCGACCTGGCCGGCCGAGTCGATCCGGGGCCGCATGGTGACCGACCGGGTGGCCTACTCCCTGTTCGGCTACCAATCGACCCAGGCGGATCGCCGGGGGGCGACCTTTCCGGAATCGTTACTGGCCGAGATCGATCCCCTGATCCGGGATCCGGACTCCGTCTCTTACGGCGAGATCCGGCGATTCATCGCGATCACGCGCGAGGAGTACGACGCGGCCCGGCAGGCGATCCGGGACGATCCCAAGCAGGCTTACCGCGATCCGATCAATCACCTGGCCAGGATCCTGGCCAGCACCTCTACCTATGCCTCGGTGGCCCGGAAACTCCTGGAGGTCGATCAGCCCGATCTGTTTCTCCTCTATTTCCAGGGGATCGACGAGGTGAGCCACCGTTTCGCCCATTTCATGGCGCCGCGGATGGAGAGGATCAGCGAGGCCGACTTCCGGAAGTTCCGTTCCGCGGTCCGGGAGTTCTACCGGTACCAGGACGAACTCCTGGGCGAGCTGCTGTCGGTTGTCGGGAAGGAGACGGTGGTGATGGTGCTCTCCGATCACGGTTTCCAGAACGGTTCGAACCGGCCGGACGACGGGCCGGCCGACATCGAGGGGAAACCGGCCAAGTGGCACCGGTTGTACGGAATCTGGATCCTCCATGGCCCGCCGATCCGGCCCGGCGCGATCGACGTGGTTTCCATTAATGATATCGCCCCCACCATCCTGTACCTGGCGGACTTGCCGCTCTCCGAGCAGTTGGTGGGGAATCCGATCCAGGCAGCTCTGAAGAAGGAGTTCCTCTCGTCTCACCCCATCGTTCATGTTCCCGCCTTCGATGCGGGAGATCGCCAACCGCCTGGCCCGGTGATGGTCGGTTCCCCGGTCGACGAGGAGATGGTCGAGAGGCTGCGCTCCCTCGGTTATCTCGGTCCGGCCGGGGGAGAAACGAAGACCACCGTGACCTACCATTCCAATCTCGGG
>JAPUIV010000167.1 GCA_027296665.1 Acidobacteriota bacterium
CTCCAGCTGCATGGGCAGCAGTCTTTATTTCATACCCAGGTTCGTCAGCGTTCCGATCCGGAATCCCGAGAATGTTCGATCGGTACTCGCTCTTCTGGTTCTGGGTATTCTTCTCCGCGGCCTCTCCCAGGGTCTGATGCCTTTCATTACTTCCGTCGGGCCGGGTTTTAACATAATTAAAGGCGGGAATGGCGGTCCGGATGATCCCGGGCTTCACAGGGAAGAGGCTCGCCTCGACCGGATTGGTAATGGCGACATTCTATCTGGGGAATGCCGCCGCGGCATGCAGGATCCTGCCCCTCCTGGTTCCGATCTCCTGGATCGAGGGCGTCGCGTGGATCGCCGCGGGCACTCGCCTTTTCTTCGCCTCGTCGGGAGCCTTCGGCCTGGCAGCGGTCTCCTGTCTCGGGATCAATCTCTGGCGTACCGCGCGCGGATCCAGCTCTTCGTGAATCGCTAGTTCGCGTCCTCGAGAGTGAAGCCGATCTTGACGGTCACCTGCCAGTGTTTGAACTTGTTATTCTCGATATGACCGCGGGTTTCCACCACCTCCAGCCAGCGCATGTTCCGGATCGTTTGTGCGGCCCGATCCACCGCGTTGCGCACGGCCTCTTCGATGCTCTTCTCCGAGGAGCCCGTCAGTTCGGTGAGCTTGTAAACATGATTCGACATGAAACCTCCTTTTTAATTGGGAAACCTATTCGGTTATCCGCAGGTCGGAGGGAAGATGCGGTGAAGAGAGGAGCCGGGTGAACGCTTCCCATTTTTCCTCCGCCGATCCGCCGCCGCTCTTCGACTCGACGTAACCCCGAACCAGGTCCATTCCGAGATTATAGTTGATCACGTAACTGCGATATTGGTCGATGAAACGGACGCGTTGCCGCGCCCGCGGCAAGGAGAACATGGCATATTTCTCCAGCCATTCGGCCACGCCATTTGCGTCGATCTCGCCGTCGAGATACCGGCGCGCCGCCTCGTTGCCGGCGTAGTTCAGATTCCGGACCAGTTCCTGGATTCGATAATAATTTTCGGCCGCAGCGGCATCGAGCCCGGCCAGGGGGAATAATGTTTCCCGCTCGAAACGGATCCTTTCCTCGCCGGGGAAGGCGATCTCGATGCCGAAGTTGGCGCTTCCTTCCGCGATCAACGACATCGGGCTGAACAGGGGATAGACGGAGAACTCCATCCAGCCTCGATCCCGCACCAGGTTTTTCTCCAGAAGCATGTTGTAAACATGGTGACCGGGATACCCTTCATGGCAGGCGAGATCGACCGCCCGGTCGATGAAGATCGGGAAGTCGGTATTCACCTGGATCAGGCTGTGGTAGTTTCCCTGGTACCAGTTATAGCCGCTCCAGGATTTGCCGGTCACGTATTCGACTTCGAAACTTTCTCCCACCGGAAGATCGATCCGCTGTTCGGTCCTTCTGCGGCACTCCCGGATCGCTTCCTGGAAGACTCGATCCAGGCGATCGGACGGGATGGCGAATTGCCGGCGGTACTCCTCGTATCTTTGCGAAAGAGAACCCGGGCCGGGAAGGTGTTTTTCGAGGCGGGCGGCGATCTTTTTGAAGTGTTCCTCGCCATGGATGGGAGCCACCGCGTCATAAAGGGCCTCCGACTCCTCATCGAAGGAGAACAGTTTGCCGCCGAGAATCTCCGCCCGGGCGGAAAGGGCCCGCACCTGGCGCCGGAGGAACCGGTAGCGTAGACCGGCCATCGCGCCGGCCGATTCCGGCTCGACTGCATCGAGACGGTCCAGTATCCTTTTGGCCCGTTCTTCGATCCCGGCCAGGGACAATTGAGCCGACTCCGTTTCCTGCTTCCACTCCGGCGGCCCGTAATAGGCGTCGACATAGTCGGGATCATGAAGGCCCAGGGCAAGAACCAGCTTCACGTAATCCCGCGCGATCCGATCCATTTCACCCGAACCACCAGCCGTTCCTTCAATCACGGTTCGTTTCTCCGTCCCCTGCCCGGCACATCCCAGCAGCAGGAAGCCGGCGAGGAGAATCACGCTATTCTTCATGGTTTGATCGGTTGATCCGTTCCCAGGCCGGGCCCGTAAACCATCGCGTTCATCAGGATGCGGGCGGTTCCCAGGGTCGATCCGCGAAAGAAGGGGGGGGAGGCGAACAGGATTATCTGGCCTTTCCCGACCGGTTCGCGGGTGACGTAGGCGGCGTTGGCCAGGCGGTGCGCGGCCTCCGGCCACACCAGACCGCTCATCCGAAGGTAGATCCGGAAGCGATCCGGCAGGGCCGCCCATCCCGTGCCGGCGGACAGGGTATCGCCGGGTTTCGAGCCGGCCTCCTCGCGGGTGAGGTATCCGAACCGGACCGGAGTTTCCACCGGCGGCTTCGACATCAGGACCGGGGAGTCCCCGAAGAGGATCGGAACCTTCCGGCCGGTTCCGAAGGTGAGCCAGTGTTCCCTGTCGACCCGCCCCGCCAGGATCGCTCCCCGCGGCATGAACATGCTCTCCCATTCGTCCCGTTTCTTCAGTTCGGCGACATCGCTCGTCTCCTCTTCCGAGGCTCCCGGTTTGGCATTGCCTCCTTCCCAGGGCAGATCGACATCGGCAGGAAGAAGATGCGACCAGATCGCCTCCTCGGAAGGGATCTCTCCCGAGCTGCCGATGATTTCCCGCAGGACGGCGAGCTTATACTCGTCCAGGCGATCCAGCACATCGGAAAGCCGGCGGACCTGGCTGAGACCTTCTTCCTCGGAGGCCAGGGCGCCGGCGGAGTCTCCGATGGCGATCAAGGTGCCGCCCCCCTCGACCCAGGTGCGGATGGCCGCGCGCGTGTCGGTATCGAAATCTCCGGCGAACCGATCCGGCACCACCAGGACGTTGTACCTGCGGAGGTCGGTGCGGGATAGGGCATTCTCATCGATATGGGAGTGCCGGAGGCCGAGACGCTGGTCGAGGAGGAACCAGATCGACCCGAAGTCATAGGGGCTGATCCCGCCGCGGGTGAGAAGGGCGATCCGGGGGGGCTCCACCCGGGCGAAATGTTCGCCGCCGATATCGGCCAGGTCTCCCTCTCCGAATCCTCCCCGGATCGGTCTCACCTGCAGGCCGAGCTCGCCGGCGGTCCGTTCCACCGCCCCGCGAAGATCCCCCTCGAAGAGAAGATTATCGGCATGGGTAACGATCAGGGAACCGCGGCTGTACGCGGTCAGGTCGAAGAGAAAGGCCTGGTTGGCAACTCGGACCTGGACGCCCCGTCCGGTCAACCGTCCCGCCGCCGCAACCGACAGATCATCGGCGCCGTCGATAACGTAGCCGATCGCCGCGCCGTTCCCAGGGGGCGGTCCGGCCGTCTCCTCGGGGAGGGACTCGAGAGGCACCGCGCCTTCCGGAAGGCCGGTTGCCAATGTCACGGCGTCCAGTCCGTGCATCATGGTGAGATTCCAAGCGGTGACGTCATAGAGCCTGCTCCGTCCATGGCGCAGGATCTCCTTTCTTTCCCGTTGCAAGGTCTTGGCGGGTATGCGGGGGTCGAATTCCAGCATGGTCGAAAGAAGATACGCTTCCGGCTGGCGGTTGGGGATCAGTATGGTCCCCGCGGGGAGTTTGCGCCGCCGGGCCACCTGGCCCAGCTGGTCGATCGCATTGGCGGCGGAGAATTCCTTCTGTGCCGTGTACAGTTCGAACCCCTGAAGTTTCATCAGGTCGATGAAGTTCCGGACCCGCGACCGGTTGGCCGAGGGAAGGATGGCGAAGGTTCGGTTGGCGAAAGGTCCCTTTTCATCGACCGCCAACCGGTGTCCCTCCAGGAAATCGCGCAGGATCTCCCGGGCGTTCCCCTTCAGGGTTCGCAGGTTCGTGAGGGTCGCGACGATCTGATGG
>JAPUIV010000168.1 GCA_027296665.1 Acidobacteriota bacterium
AGGGATGATCCGGTGGACCGGGTGGAGAACCTTCTCAAGGAAGGATCCGAGGTTCTGTGCCAGGTCACAAAGGAATCGTTGCCCAACAAGGGAGCGCGCATCACCTGTTACATCTCACTCCCGGGAAGGTTCATGGTCCTGATGCCTGCGGTGAATCATCTCGGTGTGTCCCGAAAGGTAGATAATCCCAGGGATCGGGATCGCCTTCGAAAGATCGTTGCCAGCCTCCGACGCCCCGGCGAGGGTTACATCGTTCGAACCGCCGGGGCGGCACGGTCTTCGATCGAACTGGAACATGACGTCCGGTATCTTCAAGATGTGTGGGACGAGATTCGCAAGAAAAAGGAAACGGCCCGCCCCCCGATGGTCCTCCATGAGGAACTGGACATCAGCCGGAAGGTTTTGCGGGATCGCTTCGGTCCGGATTTCCAGCGGGTCCTGGTGGATCAGGGTGAACCATTCCGGAAATGCAGGGATTTCGTGGCCCGCTTCCAACCGGAACTCGCGCGCCGCGTCCGGCCCTATGGCGAGGAGACTCCCATGTTCGAGGAGTTCGGTATAGAGGCAGAACTGGAAAAGGCCTTGCGAAGCCGCGTGTGGCTGCGGTCTGGCGGACACCTGGTGATCCATCAAACAGAAGCTCTGGTGGCGGTCGATGTCAATACCGGAAAATTTGTTGGAAAGCGCAGGCTGGAAGAGACCGTTCTTCAGACCAACCTGGAAGCGGCCCGGGAGATTGTCCGGCAACTCCGTCTCAGGGACCTGGGAGGAATCATTGTCGTTGACTTCATCGACATGGAGGAACGGGGGAGTAAAAAGGAATTGATCAAAACCCTCCAGGAGGAACTGGGAAAAGATCGAGCCCGAACCCGGCTTTTGCAGATCAGTGATTTCGGCCTGGTGGAGATCACGCGCCAGCGGCGGAAGCGGAGCCTGGAAAGTACCCTTTGCCAGCCTTGCCCTTACTGTTCGGGAAGCGGCCGGGTTCGTTCAGCCGCAACGGTCAGCATCTCGGTGGAGCGGGAACTGGAGAAACGAGCCGCGCGCCTGAACGGCAGGGAGGTGGTAATCCGGGTCCATCCCGACGTGGCCTCTATTCTGGAAGAAGAGAGGGAGTCCCTTCTCACACCGCTGGGAGGGAGGGATAATATCTCCCTGAAGATCCTTGCCGATGCCAATCTGCACCTGGAGCAGTTCGACATCGGCACCCATTAATGTGCTGCTCTTTTCGCCGATCTCTTTTTCCGGAATGCAATCCGGGATCTGCGACGCATTTCTCCCTCTTTCTGCCGGCGGCTGTCCTCCCTGGTTTTCGGGATGAGTTGGGGAACACAGCCGGGCCGGCCTCGGTCGTCCAATCCCACCATGGTCAGATAGGCGGAGCAGGTGTGGAGCAGCCGCCCGGTTTTGGGATCCTCGGAAAGGACCTGGACACCGATCTCCATGGAGGACCGATGGACATAGTTCACGGAGGCACGGAGGTGGACGATATCTCCAAGATGGATCGGAAACAGGAAGTCAAGATGATCAACCGAGGCTGTGACCACATTCATCCGGCAATGGCGCAAGGCGGATACGGCGGCCGCCTTGTCGATCCATTCCATGACCCGGCCGCCGAAGATCGAACCAAATTTATTGGTATCCTCAGGCATCACGATCGTGGTCATCCTGACCCGTGATCCCGCGGGTCCTTTTCCCTTTCCCTGCAATTTTTCCCTTGGCTTTGTACGGGTTGCCATGGTGAGGACTTTCCTGCCGCGGATGCCGCGATCATTACCGATTTCAGGCATGATAGAAGGGAAGCGAAAAGGGGTCAAGTTGGGTGATCATCCGGGGGGGTGGGTGGGATGACAGAGGAATTGGCGTCGGTTATGGTATATTGAGATTGAGTCTCAATTGCAATAGGGTTGACATGGACGGCGCCATCATATTCCGGCAATACCTCAAGAGAAAGAACCTGAGGGAAACGGTGGAACGCAGGACGATCCTGGCGGAAGTCCGCTCCCTCCACAAGCATTTTACCGTTGATGATTTACAGTTCCGATTCCGAAAAAGGCGCCGCACGGTTTCCCGGGCCACCTTGTATCGAACCCTGATCCACCTCGTTGAGAGCGGGCTGGTCAGGAAACTCGACCTGGGGCAGAGAGAAGCCATTTTCGAATACCAATTCAACCATGCCCATCATGAACACATGATTTGCCTGAAATGCGGGAAGGTGATCGAATTCACCAACCATGAGATGGAGCGTCTCCAGGAAGCGGCCTGCCGGGCCCGGCGGTTCCGGGCGGTCCGTCACTACCTTCAGATCCTGGGGTATTGCCGGGGGTGTCGATGAGGAGACAGGTAGTCTTCGCCATCCTGACGGCGGCGGTGGGCAGCCTCCTACCCCATTCCCTCCTGGAGGCAAAGGTGTACCTGACCCAGGAGGAGGCGTTGGCCATGGTATTCGCCGATCCGGGTAAGGTAGAACGGAAAACCGCTTTTCTCACCCGGAATCAGGTTCTCCGAATCCAGGAAATAGCGGGAGTGCCGGTCGAATCTAAGGTGATCACCTTTTACCTTGGCGAAAAAAACGGAGGGGGCAGGACAGCGGCTTTTTTTGACACGCATACGGTTCGAACCCTTCCCGAAACCCTTCTTATCGTTGTCGATCCAGAGGGAAAGTTGGAACAGGTCACCGTTCTTACCTTTCTGGAACCAACCGATTACCTTCCCAGGGGGAAATGGTACGAACAGTTCGATGGAAAAACACTTGGGAAGGATCTGTTCCTTGAACGGGGTATCCACGGGATCACCGGCGCCTCTCTCACCTCCCGGGCGGCCATCCGAGCGGTACGGCGGATCCTTGCAATTCACTCCGTGTTGCGTGAAGAGGGGGGAATCGAGCCTCGGGAGCCGGGAGGATCGGACGAGGGGCACATTGAATAAATTCGAAAAATGGCTTCTCCACCTTTCCACCGCCGTGCTGGGGGTGTCGGGAGCCGGTTTCTGGTGGATGAAACACCTGATGGAACCAATCGATCCCTTTGCCGTGGTGAACCACCTCTTGCAGCCCTGGTTCCTCGCCATGCATATCCTGGTTGCGCCGGTGGTCCTGTTCGCCGTCGGCCTCATCGCCAGAGAACATATATGGAAGGAGTCCCGCCGGCCCGGCAACCGGAATCGCCGAATCGGCTTCGCCTGTTTCACTGCCCTCGGGGTGAGCGGGCTGTCCGGCTACTTGTTACAGACTACCGTACGGGAAGGACTGCGCCTTGTGTTCTTGTGGGTTCATCTCTCTTCCGGAGCCGTTTATCTTGCGGCCTACCTGATCCACCTGGCTTTCGCCTTGCGGTTGGCAAGAAGGCGCCGCCGGGGAATGCTCCTTGTTTCGGACCGGGACCCCCGATATAATGCCGGTGGACAAGAAACAGAAGAAGAAACTACACCTACCGTGGAGGGTTTGGCATGAAATTCCATCCCCGTAAAGCCGGGACCGACCGCTTCATGTCCCTGGTCGCCTGCATTTTCCTGATAATTCTTTCGAGTTTGGCTCCCGTCCGGGCCGCCGGAACCACCCGGGTGGCGGGGACGGTAATGGATCTCGAAGGAAACCCGATTCCCGGCGTCAAAGTTCATCTGGAAAGCGCCGATGTCAAGGGAAAGAAAACCCCCTCTGCGAAAGTCAATAAGAAGGGTAAGTGGTCCTATCCTTTTCTGGACATCACTTCGGGAAGATCCTGGAAGGTCGTTCCCGTGCATCCGGGCTACATGATCCTGCGGGTCGTGTTCCGAAGTGTGGATTCATTCGGCGAAACCATGGCCCAGGGTGACAGAATCCTGAATGATAAACAGGAGCTTCCGGTGATCCAGTTTTATCCGGTTGGCCAGGGCGTGAATGCCAGGGGGAAAAACGAGGTTAATTTCACCCTGGTGCGCAAGGAAGACTTCGTCGAATTCCGCCAAAGACTTCTCCGGGAGAGACAGGCGGAAAAGGGCGGCGGGCCCAGCGCCAAGGAGATCGCAGCCCAGAAAAAAGCGGAAGAACGGCGGCGGAAAAAAGAAAAAGAAATCCAGACTTTCGATTCCGCTGTTCAATACGCACGCAACGGCCAGCACGAGAATGCCGTCTCGGCCTTCCAGGCATTCCTTACCACCGAACCTGATAATGAACAGGCACATTACGAGCTTGGCAAGAGCCAGTCGGAAATCGGCAATACCGAGGCGGCCCTTGCCGAGTTCCGGAAAACCCTTGAACTGAACCCCGAGTTCATCGGCGCCCATTTTCGGTTGGGAATTCTGTACGCCCGATCGGGCCGGATGGCGGAGGCGGAGACGGAATTCCGGGGAGAACTGGAGCAGAATCCGGAGGATCCTTCGGTCCTGTACAATCTCGGTATCAGCCTGTACGAGCAGAAAAAGTTTGATGACGCAATCACCTGGCTGGAAAGAGCGGCGGAATCAGATCCGGAAAATGGCCGGGTGTACTGGATGTTGGCGAAAATCTATGAGGGCCGCGGGGATGGGCCGAAGGCAAACGCCCAGTACGAAAAGTTTGCCCTGGCAAATCCAGAAAAGGCTCCGGCCGCTTTTTACAATATCGGCCAGGATGCTTTCAAGAAGAGGAATCGTAAAGAGGCGGCCATCGCCTTTCGCAAGGCGTTGGAACTGAATCCCGAATATGCCGATGCCCACCTGCAACTCGGTTACTGTCTGGTGGGGATGGCGGAATTCGACAATGCCGTCAAGCATCTCCGCAAATTCCTGGAACTGGAACCGAACAGCCCCCAAGCCAAGGAGATCCGGGAAACCATCACGCAGTTGTCACAATAGGGAAACGGGGCGAAACGCCCGGGGTCCTGGACCTGTGATCAGTGGCATCCTTCAACCACCATCTCGCACAAGAGATGGCCGAGCATGAGATGGGTTTCCTGGATTCGTTGAGTTTCCTTCCCGGGAACCAGGAAGATTGTTTCGGCTTGCTCCAGGGCCTCGCCACCGTTTCCTCCCAGAAATGCGAAGGTGTGGAGTCCCGCCTCCCGGGCTACCCGTAATCCCTGGTTGATATTGGGTGATCGACCGCTGGTGGAGATGCCGATGGCGGCATCTCCCTTCTTTCCCAGTGCCCGGATCTGGCGGGCGAATACCGAGCCATAGTCGAAATCGTTGGCGAGACTCGTCAGGACCGAAGAGTCGGTCGTGAGGGCGATGGCTGCCAGCCCTTGCCAATCCCTTCCCATGGTGCCGACAAGTTCCGAGGCGAAATGCTGGGCGTCGGCTGCGCTTCCGCCGTTTCCGAAGAACAGGATTTTTCCGCCGTTCCCCAGGATCGCCACCAGGGCGCCGGCGGCCTGAATGATTCTATCGTTGTTGGTTTCGAAGAATCGGGAGACGAGATCCTGATGATCGGCGACAGCACGGCGGATCCATTCCCCTGGATTTTTGGTCATGACAACCTCGAACCGATCGATCTCATGTCGGCCACCTTGACTTTCTACGGTAGATCTCGCTACCCGGGGTTGTCAACCTCCAAGGGTCGGGGGGAGGAACCTCAAACCAACGGTAGCCGCGTTTCTTCCCGGGTTATGAAGGCGTGCATTCGATCGGGGCCGGGTCCCTCCCGCCGCCGGGAGAACAGCAGGTCGGACCGGCAAGCGGTGCACAGGTCAACCGATGCCAGGTTTCCGGGCGGGACGCCGGCGTCGCGCAACTGGCGTATCGCAGCCGATTTCAGGTCGAGGCGAAGCTGTCCGTCCGGGCCGGGGAAAAAAATGCTGGAATCGCTTGGCGTGCCCCGGGAGACAAAAACCTTCCGGACATCTTCCCCCACCCGGTAACAACATGCCTTGATGGCGGGTCCGAGGCCGATCAGGATGTCGGAGGGCCGGCAGTCGAACCGGGAAACCAGGATCCGGACAAGCTGGGTCGGAATCCGCAGGGAAATCCCCCTCCAGCCCGCGTGTGCGGCTCCGAGAACACCTTTCCCGGGATCGATCGCAAGAATGGGGAGGCAGTCCGCCGTTCGGATGGTCAACAGGGTACGGGGCAGGGGGGTGGCGGCCCCGTCGGCCTGCCGGATCCGGGCCCGATCCCGGGCGCCCTGCACCGCGACGATCCGGTTGCCGTGCACCTGGTTGAGAAGGACGGGCCGGTGTCGGTTCAGGCCAAGATGATCCCGGAGCGCATTTCCCACCAGGCGGCCTGTACCCGACCGGCGGGTTGTGAATCCGTGATACAGGCCCTTTATCCCTGCCCAGGAGGGGATCCTGAGGATCGACTGTTTTGTAGCAGGGGCCACCAGAGAATGATACCTCATCACCAGAAGAGAAGAGTGTGCCAACCGGTTCGGGGACCAAGCAGAGGAAGTTACATTCGAACTGGCGCGATTCGAGATCTTGACATTTACCTATACTTGAGGCAATCTTGTCCGCCTTTTTCGGGTCGAGATTCGATTCAGTCAATTCGAAATATTGAGGGATGAAATCCGTGATCTCCTTAGCTCTCTTTCAGGCAACCCCTACGGGGGGAAACCCGGTTTTTCAGTTTATTCAACAATTCGGCTTCATCATTGTCATTTTCGGGATTTTCTATTTCCTTCTGATCCGGCCCGCCCGGCTCAAACAGAAGCGGCACCAGGAGATGTTGAACCAATTGAAGAACGGCGACCGGGTGGTGACCTCCGGGGGAATCCACGGTACGGTTGTGGGAATCGATTCCACCACCGTGCACCTCCGGATCGGAGAAAAGGTGAAGGTCGAATTCCAGAAATCGAGCATCACCGACAAGGAGGAAAAGAAATGACCTGCCGGTTTGAAATTCGATGAATCTGCGCTGGAAATTTGTCTTGATCTTCGCCGTGATCGGATTCGCGGTGTGGTCGGCCTATCCGCTGCGGGATAAGATCAAACTTGGGTTGGATCTCCGCGGGGGGATCCATCTCGTCATGAGGGTCCACACCGATGACGCCGTGAAGGCGGAACTGGATCAGGTAACCGAGAGACTCAGAGCGGACCTGAAATCGGGGGAGATTTCCCATCAGGGTCTGGACCGTCCGTCCCTGACCGAGATCGGGATCCGGGAAATCGATCCGGGTCAGGCACCGGCGGTCAGAGAATTGCTCAAGGACCAGTACGGAGAATGGGATCTGGATGAGCGGGGGGCCGATTGGATCCTGTCTTTGAATTCGCAGGTGGTCGATTCGATCAGGGAACTCGCGATCCAGCAAGCCTTGGAGACCATCCGCAAGAGGGTGGATCAATTCGGTGTCTTGGAACCGGTGATTCAGCGCCAGGGGATTTCAGGAGGCGAGAAAATACTCATACAGCTGCCCGGGGTGGAAAACCCGGAACGGGTCAAGGATGTCTTCATAACCCCGGCCTTCCTGGAATGGAAGCTGGCGGTTATGCCTCCCGACTTCACTCCTGATGATTTCCGCCAGGTGGTTCCCGACACGGAGACCGGGGTCCAGAATCTGTTCGGGGGAACTCTGCCCGAAGATACAGCCATTTTTTCAGAGGAAGTGGAGGCCTCCGATGGGACGATAATCGGGATCCGGTACTGGCCCCTGAGGAAGGTGTCCGCCGTGACGGGAATAGACCTGAAGAACGCCCGTCGGGGACAGGACCAGTTTGGCGCCCCGGTGGTCGAATTCACCCTTACCGCGGATGCCGGCAAGCGGTTCGAGAAGTTGACGCGGGAAAACCAGGGCCAGGTTCTCGCGATATTGCTGGATGGAAAGATCATCTCGGTTCCCCGGATCAACGCGACCATCCGGGATCAGGGGATCATCGAGGGAGGATTCTCACTGCAGGAGGCCCAAGATCTTTCCCTGCAGCTGCGTTCCGGGGCCCTCCCGGCGACGATCGAGATCCTGGAAGAACGCACGGTGGGCCCCTCCCTCGGTTCCGATTCGATCCGGAAGGGTGTGAAGGCCGCCCTGGTCGGTTCCTTTTTGGTGGTTCTGTTCATGTTGGTTTACTACCGGCTCTCCGGTATCAATGCCGTGATCGCCCTGGGTTTGAACCTTGTCCTCTTGCTCGGGGCCATGGCCTACCTCGGCGCCACCCTGACCCTGCCGGGTATCGCCGGCATCACTCTCACCATCGGCATGGCCGTGGACGCCAATGTCCTCGTGTTCGAAAGGATCCGGGAGGAACTCCGGCTGGGAAGGACGGTCCGTTCGGCCATTTCCGGCGGCTTTTCCAAGGCGTACATCACCATTGTCGATGCCAACGTGACCACCTGGATTGCCGCTCTTTTCCTGTACGGGTACGGGACCGGACCTGTGAAGGGTTTCGCGGTAACCCTCATAATCGGAATTTTGGCGAGCATGTTCACCGCTCTGTTCGTTTCCCGGGCAATTTTCGATTTTCAGCTCAGCCGCCGCAAGGGAAGAATGGACCGCCTCAGCATCTAGACGGCTTTTCATGCATCGCCAGGAGTTGTGCGGGACCGGATATAAAAAATGGAATTTTTCACCGGTATGAAGATCGATTTTCTGGGTAAGCGGTATCTCTTTGCCGGGGTTTCCATCGCCGCGGTCCTGGTCTCTCTCCTGTTTCTTGGGGTCAAAAAGTTAAATATGGGGGTCGAGTTTCGCGGCGGCACGAAGGTGATCCTGAAGTTCCCGTTTGACCCTTCCGAAGACGAGCTCCGGAGCCGGCTGGTGGCAAAAAATTTCGGCGATGCCCAGATTCAACGATACGGACTTGCCAAGGACAGGGAGATACTGGTGCGTGTTGGCCGTACCGGTGAGGGGGAAGGGGACGTCTCCGGCCAGGTGATGGCGGCATTGCGTACCCCGGAGGATAACCGCCGACTGGGCGAGGGGCAGATCGATTTGAACTCGGCCGGCCGGGAGGAGGTAAA
>JAPUIV010000169.1 GCA_027296665.1 Acidobacteriota bacterium
ACTCGTCCGGAATCACCGACGGGGCGGCGGCGCTGCTGCTGATGACCGAAGCCGAAGCGGAAGACCGGGGGCTGGAGCCGCTCGCGTTCCTCGGCGCCTCCGCCGTTGCCGGCGTGTCGCCTCGCGTGATGGGCATCGGACCGGTGCCCGCGGTGCGCGCGCTGTCGGAGAAGACCGGGCGGCGCGTATCCGACTTCGAGCTCGTCGAGCTCAACGAAGCGTTCTCGGCCCAGGTGATCGCCTGCGTTCGGGACCTCGAGCTCGACCTCGAACGGCTCAATGTAAACGGCGGCGCGATCGCTCTCGGCCACCCGATCGGCGCGAGCGGCGCGCGGATCCTGGTCACCCTCCTGCACGAAATGCGGCGAAGAAAAGCCCGGCGGGGAATCGCGGCGTTGTGCGTCAGCGGCGGGATGGGCACGGCCATTCTTGTCGAATCGATCCCCGCCGACCGTTCGCAACCACCACCCGGGGAGGGGTCTCATGCCGCAATTTGAAGCGTTGGACTATTACGAGATCGAGGACCTGTTAACCGAGGAGGAACGGCTGGTCCGCGATACCGTGCGTTCCTTCGTGACGGAAAAGGTCCTGCCGATCATCGCTCATCACAACCGCGAGGGGACCTTCCCGGTCGAACTGGTTCCCGAAATGGCGGAACTCGGCCTTCTTGGCGCCAACCTCAAGGGGTACGGGTGCCCCGGCCTGAACCATGTGGCTTACGGCCTGATCATGAGGGAACTGGAACGGGGGGACAGCGGCCTGCGCAGTTTCATCTCGGTGCAGGGCAGTCTGGTCATGTTTCCGATCCACCGGTTCGGTTCGGAGGAGCAGAAAGCGGCCTGGCTTCCCAGGCTTGCCAAGGGTGAGGCGATCGGATGCTTCGGCCTGACCGAGCCTGATTTCGGTTCCGATCCCTCCGGCATGACCACCCGGGCGGTACGCAAGGGGAACCGGTGGGTCCTGAACGGAACCAAGATGTGGATCACCAATGGCAGCATCGCCGACGTGGCGTTGATCTGGGCCCGGGAAAGGGATCAGGTCCGGGGATTCCTGGTGGAGAAGGGCGCCAAGGGATTGTCGGCCCGGGAGGTTCCGAACAAGTTCTCTCTGCGGGCCTCCGTCACCTCGGAGATGGTCCTGCAGGATTGCGAGATCCCGTACGAGAACCTTCTTCCCGGGACCCGGGGCCTGAAGTCCGCCCTCGATTGCCTCGACCAGGCCCGTTACGGGATCGCCTGGGGTGTCATTGGCTCGGCCATGGCAGTCTTCGACGAGGCCCTCAGGTACGCGAAGAGTCGCGTCCAGTTTGATCGGCCGATCGCCGGTTTCCAGCTGGTCCAGCGCAAGCTGGTCTGGATGGTACAGGAGATCACCAAGGGACAGATGCTGTGCTGGCGCCTCGGGAAACTCAAGGAATCGGGCCGGGCAACTTCGGCGCAGGTCTCCCTCGCCAAGCGGAACAATGTCGCCATGGCCCTGGAGATCGCGCGTCTGGCGCGGGACATCCTGGGCGCCAGCGGCATCACCGACGAGTACCAGACCGGGCGGCACCTGTGCAACCTGGAATCGGTCATTACCTATGAAGGGACCCACGACATACACACCCTGATCGTGGGCCAGGACATCACCGGAATCCCCGCTTTTAAATGAGGGCCGAGCCTGCTCCCGCGAAGCGGGTCGATGGCCAACCCCCCCCTCAGGTCCTATATTCTTCCCTATGACCGGTCCAGGGCTGCACGGGAACCTCTCCTCGATGAGCATTCCGGATCTGCTCCAGTGGGTCAGCCAGGCCCGCAAAACCGGAATCCTGGAGATCGAAAAAGGGCCGATCTGCAAAAAGATCTTTTTCCAGGATGGAATCATCACCTCTTCCAGTTCCAACGATCCCCGTGAATATCTCGGCCAGTTCCTGCTCCGCCACCGAATGATCTCGGAGGATCAACTCCGGGAAGCGATCGAGATACAGAGAAAGAACGGCCAGATGCTGGGGCGGGTCCTGCTCGAAAGGAACCTCCTCAAGGAGCCGGTGCTGATGCGTTTGCTGACCTTGAAGGCGGAAGAGACCATCTACAGCCTCTTCCTCTGGGAGCACGGTCAATTCCGATTCCTCGAAGGGGATACCCTGGCGAAAGAGATCGTGCCGATGTCGCTGCGGGTGGAGGACGTGCTCCTGGAGGGTGCCCGCCGGTTTGACACCTCGACCAAGATCCGGAAGGACTTTCCGTCGGACCGCACCGTGCTGAAGAAGACGGGGAAGCCCCCGCCGCAGGAGATGCTGTCCCATCCGATGGCGGCCCGGTTGTTTGAACTGGTCGATGGCAACCGATCGATTGCCGACATCTGCCTGGAACTTCACGCTCCGGAGTTTTCCGTCTCCGTGGTCCTGCACCAGATGTTCGAGGAGGAAAGCCTTGCCGTTGCCCGCGGCAGGCAGCACGATACTCCCTCACGGGGGGAAGCGATCCTGGTTCTTCTGGATCAGGCAAAGGGAATGTTGAGCAAGGGGAACTTTGAACCCGCCCTGATCCTGCTGGAACAGATTCGCAACGAGAACGGGCATAATATCGAGATCCCCGACCTGATCCGCAGGGCCGAGGCGGGATTCGTGGATATCGCCTACAGGCACTATCTTCCGGCCGGGAAAATTCCCGTTCTGACCCGCCCTCTGGAATCGCTGCTCGCCGAGGATCTCACTCCGGAAGAAGGGTTCCTGGTTACCCGCATGAACGGGGAATGGAACATCGAATCGATCGTGAGCATCAGCCCCCTGCGGGAAGTCGAGGCCCTCCGGATCCTGAAAAAACTTCGGGAAAAGATGATCATCCAGCTGAAGGACCCGCCGGAGCAGGTCGGCGATTGACCCGATCCGGGCAAGGGGAAGGAATTTTTCCCCGATTTGGGGTATAATGCCGGCATGGGGAGATTCTTCTTACCGTTCGCTGCGTTGTTTCTCGCGGCCCAACCCGGTTTCGCCATCACCCTCACCGAAGTGCGCGACTTGCTTGCCGCCGGGATCGACGAGACCACCCTCAGGGAACAGATCCGGAGCGAGGGAAGCCATTTCCGGCTCGGCGCCTCCGACCTGGTACAACTGCATGAGGCCGGGGCCTCGAGCGAATTCCTCCAGTTCCTGATCCGGACGAAACCACCACAGGCCGTAGCGGAAGAAACCGGGCCAAGGCAATATTACCAGGAGGCAAGCGGCGGCCGCATGGTCCTTGTTCTTACCAACCTGGATGCCGCGGGAAACCGGTTGCCCGATGACCCATCCGAGACCAAGTTCACCTTGCTCAAATCCCGGGATTGGGAAGATGCTCCTGACCGATCGCCACCGCCCCCAACCGAACGGAATGAGGAGGTTGCCGGCCCCCTGGTCCAGGTGGTTGTTAACCCCCCCGACCAACTCCCCTCCCCGACCCTGTACCCCTATCACCTGGCCAATCCGGTTTATTTCTCCGGAGGAATCGTGGGGTCGTTCGATTTTCCCGATAGGTTGCCCTTCCTGGGTTACGGGGTAGACAACCGTTCCCCCCGGTTCTTCACCGGCATGGGAATGCCCCTGTTCAACGATCTCAGGAAGTCGGGGCCGGGCGCTGCCGGCGGGAAAACCAGAGCAGGGCGGGCAAAACGGTAACCGAACTCACGAAACAGCAGACCATCCCGATGATTGCCACCAGTCCCGCCGTCACCAGTCCAGGATATTCGGCGAAGACCAGAGTCCCGAATCCGACGATTGTGGTGAGGGTGGTGATCAGGACGGCACGGCCCGTGTTGTGAAAGATCTGGACGATCCTCCCCCTGCCCTCCAGAAACCGGTGGACGATATGAATCCCATCGTCCACTCCGATTCCCACCAGGATCGGCAGCATACCGATATTCACGATGTTGAGGGGGATCGACATGACCTCCATGATCCCCAGGGTCCAGACGATGCCTGCCGCCACCGGAATGGAGGCGAGGAACACATACCGCCATTTTCGGAAATCCACATAGGTGGCGAAAAGGACTACTACAATCGCGATGAGGGTCACGACCACTCCATCCCGCTTCAATAGCCGTCGGAGTTCCTGTCCGAGAACCCCCACCCCCAGCACCTCGGTCTCGATCGGAAGGGAGGCGAGGGCTTCACGAAGATCCTGGTTCACCTTGTGGACGTTATTTTTCCCTCCCTGGTAGGCATAGGTGACGACCTCGAACCCGGTAGGGCTTTCCCGGACAAACCTGGAGATACGCGGACCCAGGGGAGTGTTCAACATCTCCCGGATCCCGAAGGGTTCCGAGATGGTAAGGGTCGAGGTGAGAAATTCCCGTGTTTCCTGCAGGATCTTTTCGTCTTCGCGGAACCCCTCCTCCTGCATCGATGCGCGCAGCGACCCCATGATCCGGCCAATATCGAAACCATCCGGATTCTTCCTGGTGCGTTCGTTGAGCCACTCCAGATTCCTCCGTTGCATGTCAAAGGGGGGAATCAGTGTGCTGATGGAGTTGAAGAACACCAGGACTCCCTCACCCACGAGTTGTTCCAGTCGATCGGCGATCAGTTTGGCGTCCCGCAACGCCTCCTCCTCCGTGGCGCTCCGGTTCACAACCATCGAATACACCAGGGGGGAGCCTATTCCCCGCACCACTTCCTTTTGCAACAGGACGGCGGGACTGTTGGGCGGCTTGAGGTCCGCAAAACTCGATTCCATCCGCGTCAAGAGCGCGAACCTCCCCAGAACCAGGGTCAACACGATTCCCGACGCCACCACCAGTCCCGGATGTTTCGTGATCCGAACGGCAAGCCACTCGAGGCCGAAGTTAATTGGCTGCCGTTCCTTCTTCGGTTCCAGCTTCCACCGGGTGGCGAGAACCAGGATCGCGGGCAGGAGGATCAGATTGGCGAAAAGGCAGAAGATCATTCCCGTTCCGCAGATCAAACCAAGTTGAACGAGTCCATGAAACTCCGCCGCCAGGGCCGAATAAAAAGCCAGGATCGTGGTGGTGGCCGCGGTCAATACTCCCACTCCGGTATTGCGCAGGGTCTCCACCAGAGCCTTCTCCACTCCCAAGCCAAGTTTCCGTTCCTCCCGGTACCGATTGAGCAGGTGGATCGCGAAATCGACTTCCAATCCGATCAGAACCGTGGCGCTGGCTCCGGTGAACAGGTTGATGTTGCCGACGGTGAGGGCCGCGAACCCGGCGGTCCAGGAAAGGCCCGCGAGAAGGGGAACTCCAACGTACAGCACGGCGACAACCGACCGGAAGGCATACAGGAACAGGAGAGTGATCCCCACCGCCGCTGTGATCAAGGTAAAAAAGAGATCCTTCT
>JAPUIV010000017.1 GCA_027296665.1 Acidobacteriota bacterium
GGCCCACTTCGACAGGTCCTCGACCAGGCCGAGCGCGCCGCGCATCAGCAGCACCGCAAGCAAAGTGAACAGCGTCCGCTGGGGAATGGGGGTTGGCAAAGCAAGCGGGGTGAGGGCCGCCATCAGACCGATGATCGGGACCGAATAGGTCGCGACCTTCTGGACCGCCCGGATCACGATATCATCCACCTCGGTCTTGGTTTTTCTTACCAACGCAAGCAGGACAAATCGCAGGGTCCAGCGTATGATAACGGCCAGCGCCAGTGAAAGGATGAAGATGCCCAGGGACTGAATCCAAGGGTTTTCAAAATGGGGACTCAACTCTCTCAGGTTGGCAAGGACGTCCATGGTTATCCTCCTCTCGACGTGGATCTCGAAGCCCAGATGGGCAAATCTCACCAATGCTTCGAGTGGCGCGGTGCTCCCGCTTCAGGTTCGCCTACGCGCGGCTGATTCCAGCTCGTTTCCGTCCTCTCTTCGGGCGCCAAGCGGTGGATCGGCGCTTTGCCCGCACAAGTCAAGTCAATGACCTGGGTTTATGGATTTTTCGGGAGGGACAGGTTAGGTGCCCGCCACCCTGCCTCTAAAGATCATCAGGAAAAGTACCAGGATCAGAGTCTGGATGATCCAGCCGATTCCACAAACCGCGAGAGCGCGCAGGGTGCTCCTGTAGTCCAGCGCCTGGCGGACGGCGATCACCATCGCCACGAGCATCCAGATGGAGGCAACGGTGAGAACGATAGCCTCCAGAGGCGGAAAGATCGCCAGGATCCGGATCAGGCCCGGTGAACTGGAGAACCCGATCGTTCGGAGGAGTTCCCCGTGGTCCGCACGGGTCTGGGCTTCGGGGAGAAACCTCGTACCGATGAAGTAGGTCAGATAGGCCCAAATGTACCAGCCGATCAGGGCGGAGATCGTCCCGATGAGGATCCCCGGCATTCCGGCCCGGCCGATGGTGCCGAGGCCGTATGCGAGGCTGGAGAGGATGACCACCCCCATGGCCTGACGCATTGCGCCCCGGTCCGCCTCCACCTCTTCGTACAGGTTCACATCCAGTTTGGCAGCACGGAGCATTCGGTTCACGAAACTGCTCATAATCTCTTAATGTTTCCTTTCTCTTCCTCGAAGGAAATCTTCCGATTCCTCCGGGAAAAGGGGCTCGAGAATGGAACGATTCAGGACTGGGGCAAAAAACACCAAGATAGTGTACGAAAACCACCGGATCGCGTCAACGGGGTAGATCACAGCCAAATATGCGGTCGCAAAAGGTTCCATTCCAATCGGAAAATTCTTTCCAAATGCACCGGCCCGGAATAGAATTCCTATGGGATGGCTGGATGGAGGGTTGCCGTTGCGGGAAAAACGCGCCGAAACCAAAAGGACCAAAATCCGAGCGAGGAACCGGACTCCCGACATCCATTTGAACCTGAATGTCCGGGGACTGGCCTACTCCGCCACCATCGCCATCAACGAACGGTGCAACCGGCTCCGGCAGGAGAACCGTGAGGTTTTCAAGCTGGGCCTGGGACAGTCCCCCTTCCCGGTGCCGAGGTCGGTGATCGAGCAGCTGCAGGCAAACGCCCACAGGAAGGAGTACCTGCCGGTGAAAGGCCTCACCGAACTGAGAAACGCCGTCGCCGACTACCACCACCGCACCCAGGGGATCGCCTGCGCCGCCGGGGACGTCCTGATCGGCCCCGGCTCCAAGCAGTTGATGTTCCTCCTGCAGCTCGTCTACTACGGCGACCTGGTGATTCCCACGCCCACCTGGGTCTCCTATGCCCCCCAGGCGAGGATCATCGGCCGCCAGATCCGGTGGCTCCCCACCCGGGCCGAGGAGGGCTGGAGGCTGCTGCCCGACCAGCTCAAGGGTCTCTGCCGGGAGGACCCGGACCGGCCCAGGATCGTCGTTCTCAACTACCCCAACAATCCGACCGGGGGAACCTACCACCTGGACGAATTGAAGAAACTGGCCAAGGTGGCCCGGAAGTACCGGGTCCTCCTTCTCTCCGACGAGATCTACGGAGAGCTCCACCACAAGGGCCAGCACGTCTCCATCGCGCGCTTCTACCCCGAGGGGACGATCGTCAGCGGCGGGCTGAGCAAGTGGTGCGGCGCCGGAGGCTGGCGACTCGGGACCTTCACCTTCCCCCGGTCGATGTCGTGGCTCCTGGAGGCGATGGCCGCTGTCGCCAGCGAGACCTATACCTCCACCTCGGCACCGATCCAGTACGCCGCCGTCCGGGCATTCCAGGGGGGCCTACGGATCGAACGTTACCTGTTGCACTCCCGGCGGATCCTGAGCGCCCTGGGACGATGGTGCCACCGGGACCTCCGGAAGGCGGGACTCCTCGTCGAAAGACCCGCGGGGGCCTTCTACCTCTTCCCCAATTTTTCGCCTTTTTTGAAACAACTCCGTTCCCGCGGGATCAAAACCAGCGACGACCTGTGCGAGCGCCTTCTGGAAGAGACCGGCGTGGCGATCATCCCCGGAAGCGCCTTCGGACTCCCCCCGCAGGTGCTCACCGCTCGGCTCGCCTATGTCGACTTCGACGGTGCGCGGGCGCTGGCGGCGGCGGAAGTTCTACCCAAGGATGCGCCCCTCGGCAAGGACTTCATTTCCTCCTATTGCGAAAGGGTCCGGATCGCCCTGGAAAGGATCGGGAATTGGCTCAACCCATAAACCCCGGTAGTCTTCACCGGGCGGCCTTTTGAAACCAGTAAATCCGGACGTACCTGACTGTCCAAGGTTTGGGGTCCACCTCTCACCATGGTTTCAGGACTTGCGAAAAGGCGAGCCGGAACCGCCAGATGAAATTTTTGAAAGGGACAGGTATCACATGAAGAATATTCAACTCTTTTCTCTGCTTTTGACAGGATTGCTCACGGTAGTCCCGACGGCCTGGGCGCAGGAACACCAACACCCCGCCGGTGACGTGCAGAAACTCGGCCAAACAGTGTTTTCCACGTCTTGCACGGTGGAAGTGCAGGAGGACTTCAATCGTGCCGTGGCGATGCTGCATTCCTTCTGGTATCAAAAGTCGGAGAAAGCGTTTGCAGCGGTTACGCAGAGGGACCCGAGTTGCGCCATGGCCTACTGGGGCATTGCCATGAGCCGCTTCCATCAGCTGTGGGGGAAACCTAGCCCGGAGAATGTGAGGGTAGGGCAAGCAGCGTTGGAAAAAGCAAAGACGGTC
>JAPUIV010000170.1 GCA_027296665.1 Acidobacteriota bacterium
CCAAGCGCAACATGTTCCTGGTGCGCATCGAAGGGGAAACGATCCAGAAATTGGGCGTGGCGGCGGGAATGAGCGGCAGCCCGGTGTACCTGAACGGCTCGCTTGCCGGCGCTCTGGCTTACAGCTGGAGCTTTTCCAAGCAACCGATCGCCGGGATCACGCCGATCGGCGAGATGCTCGACCTGCTGGCTCCGGACGCCTCCCGGACGGCCGCCGCCAACCCTGCACCGGTCCCGGCGACGGATTGGAACCGTCTGTTCTCTCCCGAGGGAATCCTGGATTTCTTCGACCGCTATCTTTCATCCCGCCATGCCCGGAGTACCGGTAGAGCGGTACCCCTTCGATCCCTGCCGATCCCCCTGACGGTTTCCGGCCTGCAACTGGGAGCGATCCCGGCCCTCCAGGAAGAGTTGCGTATGGCCGGGTTTCTTCCGATACCGGCCGCCGGCGGAGCGGCTGCGGGTAGCGACACGCCGGCCCCCAAGCTGGAACCCGGGTCGGCGGTCGCGGTAAAGCTGATCCGCGGCGACGTGCAGGTCAGCGCCCTGGGTACGGTCACCTACACCGAGGGGGACCGGGTCCTGGCTTTCGGTCACCCGTTCCTCAACCTCGGCCCCACCGATCTGCCGATGGCCGCCGCCGAGGTCCAGACCATCATCCCGAGCCTGGCGACCTCGTTCAAGTTCGGAAACCCCCTGGAGGAGGTGGGCGTCTTCCAGCAGGATCGCACCGCCGGCATTGCCGGGCGCCTGGGACCGGTCGCGGATCTGATCCCGGTCCGCCTGGATTTGACCTTGCCGGGCGGCCGGGTCCGCGAGTATCGATTCGAGTTGATCCGGACCGGTTATCTCACCCCATATCTTCTTTACATGGTCCTCAACGGGATCCTGAACACCGAGGGGCGAGGGTTCGCGGATCCGACCGTGGACATCCAGGAAGGATCCACCATCCTCCTGCAGGGCCAGGAAAACATCGTCCTCAAGAACCGGTTCTCGGGCCCAATCTCCACGTATATCTCCGCCGCCCTGCCGGCGTTCATCCTTCACATCCTGATGGCGAACGAGTACGAACCAGCGGAAATTTCCGGGATCAATCTCCGGTTGCGTTACGACCAGGAGCCTCATTTCGCCCGCATCGAGAGGATCTGGTGCGACCGCGGAACGGTCCGACCGGGGGAATCGGTGACCCTGAGCGTTGCCCTCCGCCCCTTCCGCGAGGCCGGGTATACCCGCACCCTGGAGATCGAGATCCCCGAGGAGGAGCCTCCCGGAAGAATCCTCCTGCAGGTCGGCAACGGACTGGAATTGAGCCACCGCGATTACGGCAGCCGGGATTCCCCGCCCCGCGATCTGCCCCAGTTGATCCGGTTGATCAACCACCTGAGATCTAACGACAAAGTTTACGTTTTTCTCACGCGGCCGGGAAGAGAAACGGTGATCCGCGGGGAACGATTCTCCCACCTGCCGCCCTCCAAGGCGTCCCTGCTTCTCGAACCGCAGATCAACGAGGATATCCTGTTTCTGCCGGAGCGAAGGATTCTCGAAGATTCCATCGAAACCGATCATGTCATTACCGGCCACCGGTCGCTGGTTCTGGTGGTGAGGCAATAAATGTTCGGCAGACGGATCATCAAAATACTCACCTTTCTGGGCCTGCTCGCCGTCCCGGGCATCGTTGTCTCGGTCACCGCGGAACGGCGGGTTCTCAACCGGCCCGAAGATCTTCTACGCGGAATTTCGGAGGGGATCGCCATCCGGTCGGATGGCGCACTGGAACTGGCCCCCAAGATCCGGCGCATCGGCCTGCAGCCGGACGGTGGTAATCCCCAGCCGTTCACCTGGTGTCAGGCGATCGATTCCCGGGGACGACTTTATGTCGGCACCGGCAACGAGGGCCGGGTGTTCCGGATCACCCCCTCCGAGGGCAGCCAGCCGTTCCTGCAGACCGAGGAGATCGAGGTGACGGCGATAGTCGTCGACGACCGCGACCACCTGTTCGTGGCCGTCTCCCCCCCGGCCCGGCTCTACCGGGTGACACCCGAGGGGGAATCGACGCTGTTCTTCGAGTTCGAGGAACGGTACGTCTGGGCCCTGAAGAGGAATTCCAGCGGGGAATTGTTCGCGGCCACCGGCGAGCGCGGGATCCTGTACCGGATATCCCCGGATGGGGAAGGAACCGTGATCCTCGACAGCGACGATCCGCACATCGTCAGCCTGGCCCTCGGCCCCGAGGAACTATACGCCGGGACTGCCGGGCGCGGGCTGGTGTACCGGGTCGATGCAGCCGGCCCGGCCGAGGTCCTTTACGAATCCGGGGCGGACGAGGTGAGCGCCCTGGAAGTCGCCCCAGACGGAACCTTGTACATGGGATTGCTGGATCGGCAACCGGAGAAAGACAAGACGGATCGGCATCGTTACCAGAAAGCGGTTGAGGCGGAACAGGAATCGCTGGGAGATCTCTCCGCCACAGGTCTCGGCGGCGAAATGCTGGCGATCCGGCCCGCCCCGGAAGCGCTTCGCGGATCCGAGGAGATCCCGAAAAGGAGACTCATCAGAAGCCGTATCCTGTCCCGTTCTCTT
>JAPUIV010000171.1 GCA_027296665.1 Acidobacteriota bacterium
GGGGGGTCAGGGAATCGTCATCGACGACACCCTGGGGAAAAACTCGCAAAGACTTCCACCCCTGCGATCCTTCGACCTGTCCTTTTCCAAACACCTGCCCGTCCGGGGGGGGGACCTGAAGATCACGGCACAGGTATTCAATCTGCTCAACAACCTGAACATCGTGGGGGTGGAGAATCGGAGTGATTCGGGATCGGCCTTCCGGCAACCTGTTGAGGTAGATTTCTCCAGGACTTTCCAGGTCGGGGTCGAAATCAAATTCTGAAGCGTCCCGGGGAACGGGAACCGGGGGGAGGCTTCACCTCCCCCAACCCACTCTAGGCAATCCCCCCCGGGGGACTGCTTGCCATCGCATACATCCTCCGCGGAATTCGTCCCGCCTCGAAAGCGAGACGCCCCGCCTTGACGGCATGCCGCATCGCCTCCGCCATTTTCACCGGCTCCCGGGCCTGGGCGATACCGGTATTCATCAGCACGCCGTCCGCTCCCAGTTCCATGGCGACCGCCGCGTCGGAGGCGGTACCCACACCCGCATCGACGATGATCGGGATGTCCCGGATCTCCTCAATCAGGATCCGAAGGTTCACCAGATTCTGGATCCCCAATCCGGAGCCGATCGGCGCACCCAGCGGCATCACCGCCGCGGCTCCCGCGTCCCGGAGTTTTTTTGCAAAAACCAGATCGTCATTGGTGTAGGGCAGGACGGTAAACCCCTCCTTCACAAGGATCCTGGTGGCCTCCAGAAGAGCTTCGTTGTCGGGAAACAGGGTTTTTTCATCGCCGATCACCTCGAGTTTCACCAAATCGGAGAACCCCGCCTCCCGGCCAAGACGGGCCGTCCGGACCGCATCCTCGGCGTTGTAGCAGCCGGCGGTGTTCGGCAAAAGAATGAATTTTTTCGGATCCACCGCGCTCAGGACGGAATCGCCAGCGGGATCCGAAAGTTTCACGCGGCGGACCGCCACGGTGACCATCTCCGCCCCGGTCGCCTCCAAGGCTCGCCGCGCGATATCCGGGGAGGAAAATTTCCCGGTGCCGGCGATCAACCGGGAACGAAAACTCCTGCCGGCAATGGTGAGTTTGTCCGTCTTCATGAATTGTTCCTTTCCTGCTAACCCCCGCCCACGAAATGCACTACTTCGACGCGGTCTCCCTCTTGAACCGGGGTCCGGTGAAGCTCCGCCCTGCGGACCACTTCCCGGTTTCGTTCCACGGCGACCTGATCTTCCCGGAGCGATAATCGTTTTACCACATCCAGAAGTGTCGTGCCTGGCGGGACGGAGTAGGCCTCCCCATTCAACCGGATGTTCATCTCTTGCCGGACTCCCGGCGAGAGCCCAATTTCCATTCACATCGTGCCTTACAAGCTTCGTGATCCAGCAAGGCCACCAGCAGGCCGCTGTCGCCCTTGACCGCCGGAATGGGAAACCGGGCGCGAACGATCCCGTCCGTGCCGGTCTTTTCCTTGCACAAGACTTCCTGGCTTCCGGTATCCCGCTCCAGCTGGAAAACCACATTCGCGTTCCGGATCGGGCGGCCGGTAAGATTGCCCCGGGCCAGAAGCTGGAGATGGCATGTGCCCCCTCCCTCAAGACCGTCCTCGGACAGGGGAGTGAGTTCCAGTATTTCCTCTTTCAAAAGTTCCCCGATGTAATCCAGTACCACCTGATCCAGGGACCGATCGGTGATCAATCCCTCGCCAATCGGTTTCAAACCCTCCGGATCATGCCTCCCCTGCCGGATTTCACGGATCAGCCGGTGGTGCTGGGCCTCGAGAAGACGGGTGACCTCTTTTTCGTCGCAACGGCCATGCCGGACCATTTTGGAGTAAGAGGTCCGGAATGCCGCGAGGATCTCCCCTCCCACGTAAATCAATGACTCGATGGTGGGGTTGTCTATCCCCTTGTCTTCGGTCTGAACGTGGTAGACCTTCCCTTGAAACGGCACATCGGTGTTGTATCCAGTGATCATTCACCGCCTCGAACCGGATAGGATTTCCGGCAAATCGGAATCGGCTCATGGTAGGGAATCGGTCCAGCCGGTGTCAAGCGGAGAACGATTCGGAAGGAGGCCCTTCATTCTTTATCAAAATGTCGCGAAGGAATTTCCCCGTTATCGAGCCGGGAACGACCGAGACCTCCTCTGGAGTGCCCTCAGCCACGATCCGCCCGCCCTGGTCCCCTCCCTCGGGGCCCAGATCGATGATCCAATCCCCGACCTTGATGACCTCGAGATTGTGCTCGATCATTACCACGGAGTTTCCCGCGTCGACCAATTCCTGCAGGACCGATATCAACCGCTGAATATCATCGAAATGAAGGCCGCTGGTCGGTTCGTCCAGGATGTACAGTGTGTGTCCACTGCCCGCCCGTCCCAACTCCCGGGCCAATTTCAATCTTTGCGCTTCACCGCCGGACAGGGTGGTCGCCGGCTGCCCGAGAGTCAGATAATCAAGGCCTACCTTCGCCAGAAGCTGCAGCTTTCGCCGCAGGATCGGAACCGCGCCGAAAAACTCCAACGCCTCCTGGACATTCATTTCCAGAACATCGGAGATCCGTTTTCCCTTGAATCGAACATCCAGGGTTTCCCTGCTATACCTCTTCCCCCCGCATTCCTTGCAGGTGACGTGGATGTCGGGAAGAAAATGCATCTCGATCCTCATGGTTCCCTCGCCCCGGCATTCCTCGCATCGCCCCCCCTTCACATTGAAACTGAAACGCCCCGGGGAATAACCCCGCATCCTGGATATTGCCATTTGGGAAAAGAGTTCCCGGATCGGCAAAAACAATCCGGAATAGGTGGCCGGATTCGACCGGGGCGTCCTGCCGATGGGAGCGGCATCAATCTGGACCACCTGGTCGATCAGTTCAACCCCCTCCAGGGCCCGGTGCTGTCCGGGCGGATCCTGGGAACGGTTCAGGCGGCGGGCAAGAGCCCGGAACAGGATGTCGTTCACCAGACTGCTCTTTCCGGAACCGGACACCCCGGTGACCACCGTGAGGGTCCGGAGGGGAAATTCCACGTCCAGCCCTTTCAGGTTGTTGTGGGTAGCGTTCCGGACGACCAGGCAACCCTCATTCCTCGCCCGGCGCCGGGAAGGGACGGGAATTCGCCGACGGCCGGAAAGATAGGCCCCGGTCAGCGACTTTTCCTCCCGTTCGATATCCCGGGGTGAACCGGCGGCGACCACCCGCCCGCCTTCCCTTCCCGCCCCGGGCCCCAGATCCACCACAAAATCGGCCGAGCGGATCGTCTCCTCGTCATGTTCCACCACGATAACGGTGTTGCCAAGATCGCGAATCCGCCCGAGGGTGGAAAGAAGCTTGCGGTGATCTCTCTGGTGCAACCCGATGCTCGGCTCATCGAGAACGTAGATCACCCCCGTGAGCCGGGACCCGAGCTGGGAGGCCAGGCGGATCCTCTGGATCTCGCCGGCCGAAAGACTGGAAGTCGACCTGTCCAGGGTCAGGTAACCAATCCCGACATCCACCAGAAACCGGACCCGCGCCACCATCTCCTCGCAGATAGGCCGGGCAATCGGTTCGGCCACCCCGGGCAGGGCCAGGGCATCGAGAGACTCCAGCAACCGGGTGATCTCCATGGCCGAGTATTCCGCGATGTTCCGGGAAGAGACCAGGACGGCCAGGCTTTCCGGTTTCAGCCGGAGGCCTTTACAGGCGGCGCAGGGGGACAACGACATGAACTGTTCAATTTCTTCCCGCACCGCGCTGGAGGTCGTGTTCCGGTATCTCCTCCACAGGTTGGGGATCACCCCTTCGAAGGGCTTCCGGACCTGCCACCGCCGGGGGCCGTCGGAATACTCGAAATCGTACGCCCGGGTACCCGACCCGTACAGCAACAACCGGTGCACCGAATC
>JAPUIV010000172.1 GCA_027296665.1 Acidobacteriota bacterium
GCCTCGTTGGCAAGTTCCTTTTCGATACGGATTCCGGTGATCCGGTCCGCTGGAGTCGGCTGCAGTTCGAACTGTGCGTACGGGAAGGGGAACGTCTTGTCGGAGGTTGAGACGGCGAATGATCTCTTGTGGTTGTTGAACGTGATTTTCCTGATCTTCATAACGATCCTTCTTCCCGGAGCTCCCGGATCAGTCTCAGGACCCGCCTTGTCGACCTACCCCTCATCGCCCGCCCGTTCTCCAGGTCCCATTTCAGGATGAATCGGGAATCCTTGTAGACATGAACATGTTGCGGGCTGTGGTCTCCCTTCCAGGTGAGGAACAGATAATTGGCGCGCCGGATGATTCCCATATAAATGTTACCTTCTAAGGTACTAATTGTCAAGGATAGGTTTCTTTCGGGAGGCCCTTGACTTTCACTAAACTTACACTATAATCCGAGAAAGGTCCACACATACGGGTTGTTGGTAGGTCGAAGGAGGAAAATGTGTCCCCGGAATCGATGACGCCCAGACAGAAAGAGGTTCTCGATTTCCTGCGGCGGTTCCTGCGCCGGAACGGCTACGCGCCGTCCTACGAGGAGATCCGGTCTTACTTCGGGTTTCGCTCCTACAACGCGGTGGCCGGGCACCTCAAGCAACTGGAACGGCGAGGGTATATCCGGAGCCCGTGGGGGAACCGCAAGCGGGCCCTGGAGCTGGTCGAGTCGGGGCATGAAGCCTTGGCGATCGCCCTGCCGCTGGTCGGGACGGTGGCGGCCGGCCGGCCGATCGAGGCGGTCGAGGATACGGAGACGATCGAGGTCCCCGAGAGCCTGTTGCGGGGAGGGGAGAACTTCGCCCTGCGGGTCGAGGGGGACAGCATGATCGAGGAGGGGATCCACGACGGCGACGTGGTGATCGTCAAGAAGCAGCCGCGGGCCGAGCGTGGCGCCATGGTGGTGGCGATGGTGGACGGTGACGCGACGGTGAAGCGGTTCCACCCGCGCGGCAAGAAGGTGGAGCTGCGGCCGGCTCATCCGACGATGAAGCCGATCGTGGTGCCGGCCGAAAAGGTCCGGATCTCCGGCGTGGTGATCGGTCTGATCCGGAAGTATAGATGAAGCGGGACTGGCTCATTTTCCGCAAAAAGAATTCCAGAGATCTCTCCATCGGTCCCGCGGAAAAGGTGCCTGTCCCCGTCTTGGAAGCTGACCGGTATCGCTGAAATGGAAAATTTCTCGCACTTGTGGTGCCATTCGAACTACAGCCTGATGCGCGGCGCGTCTGCGATCGGCGAGCTGTGCCGGGCCACGCAGGGCCTCGGCATGAAGGCCCTGGCGCTGACCGAGGTGAACGGCCTGTACGGCGCGGTGCGGTTCTGGAACACGGCGCGGGAGACGGGCATCCAGCCGATCCTCGGGGCCGAGCTGCGGACGGCAACCGAGCGGGTCATCCTGCTCTGCCGCACGCCGCAAGGATACGAGAGGCTGTGCCGGATCCTGACGCGCCGCTGGCTGCTGCCGGAGAATGCCGTTCCGGGAGAGGAGGGGACGCAGTTCGATCCGTGCCGCGAGCTGGCGGAAGATTCCGAAGGGCTGGTGATCCTGTGCCCGGCCCCGGGGCTGGTGGAAAAACTCGTCCGCCGGCGCGGCAACCAGGATCTCTACCTGGCGCTCGGGCCGGGCGGCCGCAGCCGCGCCGGTATTGAGCGGGCCGGCCGGCTCGGCGTGCCGCCGGTGGCGGCGAACGACGTTCACTTCGTCGGCCGCGACCGCTACCCGCTGCACCGGTTGCTGCGGGCCATCGCCGGCAACACCACGCTCGACCGGCTGGATCCGGCCGGCCTGGCCTCGGACGAGGCGTGGATGAAGAGTCCCCAGCAGATGGCCGACCTCCACCCGCACTGCCCGGAGGCGATCGAGAACGCCGCCCGGATCGCCGCCGAGTGCGCCATGGAGAAGCCCCCCTGGGGACAATTGATCTTCCCGCGCTACAAGAAACTCGACCGCGCCGACGTCTTCCGCCTCCTGCAGGACCGCTGCGACGAGGGGGCGCGGCGGCGCTACGGCGCCCGGGTTCCGGCGGCGGTCCGCCGCCGGCTCGACTACGAGCTTGGATTGATACGCGACAAACGGTTCGCCGACTACTTTCTGGTGGTCCAGGATATTGTCGGGCGCTCCCCCCGCACCTGCGGGCGGGGATCGGCGGCGGCCTCGGTGGTGTCGTACTGTCTCGGCATCACCCACGTCGATCCGGTCCGCTACGATCTCTACTTCGAGCGCTTCCTTAATAAGGGCCGCACCGACCCGCCCGACATCGACGTCGATTTCTGCTGGGACGAGCGCGACGACCTCCTCGACGCGCTGTTCACCGATTACGGCCTCGAGCGTACGGCGATGATCGCCAACCACGTCGGGTTCCGGGCGCGGGCGGCGGTGCGGGAGGTCGCCAAGGTGTTCGGCCTGCCGGCCGATGAGATCCAGCGGGTGACGGGCCGGCTCTCCAGCTTCTGGCGCAGCGTCAACATCGAGAAGGAGACCCGCAGCCATCCGCTGTTCCGCGA
>JAPUIV010000173.1 GCA_027296665.1 Acidobacteriota bacterium
GATGAGTTGAACCTGGAAGGGACCGAGCCGACCGTTTCCTCCCTGCAGACCGGCAACCCCGCCTTGCGGGATGATCGGATCTTGCCCTCGGTCTCTCCGGTGGATGCGCTGCGTAACGCTCCAAGGACCGACCGGAACCAGTTCCTGGTTCCGAAGATCCTTCCCTGAACCGGTCATCGTGAAAGAACTCCTCGAAAACGACGCGGCCACACTCCGGGAGAAGATCCGATCGCGATCGGTCTCCGCCGAGGAGGTCTGCCGCGCCTTCCTGGACCGGATCGAAGCGGTGGAGGAACGGATTCACGCCTTCTGCACACTGCAGCCCGAGAAGGCGATCGAGACGGCCCGCGCCATCGACGCGAAAATCAGCCGTGGCGAAACCGTTGGCCCCCTGGCCGGCGTCCCGGTTGCCGTCAAGGACGTCATCTGCACCCGGGATCTGCGCACCACCTGTTCGTCCCGGATCCTGGAGAATTTTGTTCCGACTTTCGACGCGACGGTGGTCCGGAAACTTCGAGAGGCGGATGCCGTCATCGTGGGCAAGACCAACATGGACGAGTTCGCCATGGGATCTTCAACGGAAAACTCGGCCTTTCATTCCACCCGCAATCCCTGGGATCTGGACCGGGTCCCGGGGGGATCCAGCGGCGGCTCAGCCGCCATCCTGGCCGCCGGCGGGATCCCGATCGCCCTCGGCACCGACACCGGCGGGTCGATCCGGCAACCTGCCGCCTTTTGCGGCATCGTCGGCCTGAAGCCCACATACGGCAGGGTATCCCGCTACGGGCAGATCGCCTTCGCCTCCTCCCTCGATCAGATCGGTCCGATGGGAAGAACCGTCACCGATTGCGCCCTGCTCCTGAATCAGATCGCCGGCCCCGACCCGAAAGACTCCACCTGTTCCACCGACCCGGCCGGCGATTACCTGGAGAGACTCCAGGAACCGGTCCGGGGGCTGCGGGTGGGTGTTCCGGAGGAGTACTTTCCCGAAGGGCTGGATCCGGAAATCAAAGCGACCATCCTTACCGCCCTGGAACATCTGGAGAAAATGGGAGTGATCCAGGAGCGGATCTCCTTGCCGCACACCGACTACGCGGTTCCCGCCTATTACGTCATCGCGCCGGCCGAGGCCTCCTCCAACCTGGCCCGCTATGACGGGGTTCGTTACGGCGCCCGGCGGGAATCAACCGGCGCCAACCTCGTCCAGATGTACCGCGCCACCCGCACGGCCGGTTTCGGCAAGGAAGTCAAGTGCCGGATCATGCTCGGCACCTACGTCCTGAGCGCCGGGTATTACGATGCCTACTACCTGAAGGCCCAGAAGGTCCGAACCCGGATCCGGATCGATTTCGACGAGGCGTTCGAGAAGGTGGATTTCATCCTCTCTCCCACCACGCCGACCACCGCCTTCCTCATCGGGGAAAAGTTGGAATCACCGCTGGAGATGTACCTCTCCTACATCTTCACCGCCACCTCCAACCTGGCCGGCCTCCCTTCGTTGTCGTTGCCGGGCGGTCTCAGCAGTGACGGACTGCCGATCGGCATACAACTCATTGGCAAACCTTTCGAGGAAGAAACTCTTCTTAAAACCGCGTTCGGGCTGGAACAGGCTTTACGCTTCCGTGACACCCGGCCGCTTCTCCCCATCGACCATTGAATCCACAGAAGTCTTTCAATCCGAATCGCCTGAATGGGCCGATCCACCCCCGGGCGCCGTTCCGCCTGGCGGCCGGTTTTGCGGCCGCCCTGAGCGCCGCGCTCCCCTCCCTCGTACCGGCGGCCGCCGCCATCCAGGAGGCGGGAGATCAACTTCTGGAAATATCGCAGGGAATCCGGATCACCGTTGAAACCGGGGGGAAGATCTTCCTCGAGGTCCGCCCTCTCCCGGGAGACGGATTCAGCCATTTTGCCTTGCGCTATACCGACAGCCTCGAGACCTGGAAGGAGATCCGGAAATGGAGCGATGACCCCGCCCCGATCGTCGGACGGTTCTACCGGATCCCCCTCGAGCTGTTGAAACCGCAGTTCCGATATTTTGCCCTGAGAAAGATCTTTCCCGGCGATCGGCCGTCCGGTTCCGGCTGGATTCACGTCGTCGGAGAGGGTCAATACCCGCCCGGACGGGAATCGTTGTGGCGGATCGCCGAATGGTTCACCGGGGAAGGCGATCGGTTCCGGGAATTGTCGCGGGCGAACCAAGTCCCCGACCTCATCGTGAGGCGGGGGCAGGAGATCCGGATCCCCGAAAAGATTCTCCTGCCGCTCTTCTCGCCAACCGGCCGGGTCGGAGCCAATGGGCTGCTTCATTTTGGCAGGGATGAGGAGGGGAAATTCGCCCGGTACCGCCTCAAGGTGGGCGAAGCGCTGTACAGCGCGGTGGTGATCCAGTTCACCGGACGGGTGGAAGGGGATGAAGTCAACCGGGTCGCCACTGTCATTGCCCGGCGGAGCGGCATCCAGGATGTGACCCGGATCCCCGTCGACTACATGGTCAAGATCCCCAAGGAACTCCTCACCGACCAGTACCTCCCCGCCGGGGACCTGGACCGGATCGGGAACGAGCTTCGCCAGGCGGAGATCGAGTCGGTCCGGATCAGCGCCCGCAGCGGGAACCTGAAGGGAGTCTACGTCATCCTCGATCCGGGCCACGGCGGAATCGACGTCGGCACCTCCTATAACGGCGTGCGGGAGAGGGACTACGTTTACGACATCATGTGCCGCATCAAGAGGAAATTGGAGGCGACCACCTCCGCCCAGGTCTTCACCACGGTGAAGGACCGAAAGACCGGGTTCGCGGTTTCCGATTCCCGCAAGGTTCGTAGAAACGGCGACGGGGCCATCCTCACCACCCCGCCCTACCTGCACAAAGATCCGAACCTGCGCGCGGTCGCGGTGAACCTCCAGGGTTCGTACCCCTTGCCAGGTTCGGGCACTGCGGCGATCCGTTCGAGCACCCGCGGGCCGAACTTGCGGGCATCGTCGCCGCCGAGCATGTCCATCAGCGCGTTGACGAGTGCGGCAGTCTCCGGCGTACGTTCGGCAGCGAGCA
>JAPUIV010000174.1 GCA_027296665.1 Acidobacteriota bacterium
AAGAACATGCCGGCATGGTCCTGAAATTCTTCGGCGCCACCGAGCGCGGAAATTACGAGGGAAAGAATATCCTCCACACCGGGATGCCGCAGGAACAGGCCGCCGCACAGTCGGGCATGCAACCGGGCCAATTCGAAGCGATCATCGGCGAGGCCCGGAAACGCCTGTACGAGGTTCGCTCCCACCGCGCGCCGCCGCTTCGGGACGAGAAGATCCTCACGGCCTGGAATGGGCTCATGATCTCTGCCCTGGCCCGAGGTGCCGCCGTCCTGGATGAGCCCAGATACGCGAAAGCCGCCGAAACGGCGTCCCGGTTTCTGCTCCGGGAACTCCGCTCCGGCGGCCGCCTCCTGCGCAGCCATCTCGACGGGGAATCGGGTTTCCCCGGTTACCTTAATGATTACGCCTTCCTGATCGCGGGGTTGATCGATCTGTACGAAACGACCTTTCAGGTGGAATGGCTTAAGGAGGCAATTGCCCTGCAGGAGAGCATGGACGCGCACTTCCGGGACCGGGAAAACGGCGGATACTATCAAACCAGCGATGATCACGAGACACTCCTGGTCAGGGAGAAACCGGACCATGACGGTGCGGTTCCCTCGGGGAACTCCATTGCGGTTCTCAACCTGCTCCGGCTGCACGAATTCACCACCGACGAGAAATACCGGCAACGGGCGGAGGAAGGATTTCAGGCATTCGGAAACAGTCTGAACAGGAATCCCAGCCAGATGGCCGGGATGTTGCTCGCCCTCGACTTTTTTCTGGATCAGCCGAAGGAGATCGTCATCGTGACCCCGAACGTTTCCGGAGAGGCCGCTCCCTTCCTGGCCAGGCTGCGCGCACAGTTCCTCCCCAATCGAATCCTGGCGGTTGTCCCCGAGGGACCGATCCTCGATGCCCAGGCCGCCGTGATCCCCCTCCTCAAGAACAAGATCGCCCAGAAAGGAAAGGCAACCGCATACGTCTGTGAGAATCGGACCTGCAGCCTGCCGACGAACGATCCGGGAATCTTCGCGAAACAGATCGCCCGGGTCGGCGCATTTCCGGAAACGGGCGGGGAACCGCCCGGGGACTGAGCGCCGATCCTGGTTCCGGTGGCCGGTGGTTCCGTTCCCGTCAATTCCCCGGGAAATGGTAGAGCATTCCATACACGACAACCCCGGTCACTGAGACATATAGCCAGATCGGCAGTGTCCACCGGGCGATGCGGCGATGCGAGTCAAACCGCCGGCGGAGCGCCCGGTGGATCGTGATCAGCGAGAGGGGGGGGACCGCGGCGGCCAGGAGGATATGGGAGACCAGGATCGAAAAGTAGACCGACCGGATCCATCCGCGGCCCTGGAACGGCGTGGAACCGGTAAGGTAGTGGTAGACCAGGTAGGAAACCAGGAAGAGAGTCGAAACCAGAAACGCCGACCCCATGCAGAATTTATGCGCCCGGATCCGTCCCCGGCGGATAAACAGGTACCCGGCGGTCAGGAACAGGGCCGAGATCCCATTCAGAACCGCATTCAGGGCAGGAAGGTCATCTGGAAAATTCCCTGTCATCGCGAAAAGGCAGGAGAGAGCGGAGGATTTGAGAGATCAGGAGGCATCCGGAAGGAGCATCAGGGTAAGAAAAACGCACAGGACCAGGGGGGTCAGGGCGATCAGGCCCAGGGTCAGTTTTTCGAACCTCAAGTGCATGAAATACAGGGCGACCAGGGTCACCTTGGAAAGAGCCATCCCGACCAGGAGGACGCCCACCACCAGTCTCCCCAGAGGCAGGTAAACCACGGAAACCTCCAGGACCGTGAGGATCAATAACCACCAGAACACCCCCATGTAGTTGGTTTGGTGCCCTTCCTTTTCCGCCATCAAACTCCCTCCTCAGGACCGTCAAAGGATAGTCGATTCTCATCCTCCAGATCAAGACGCGGAAGCATGTTCTCTGGATCGGATCATTGGCAATCGCCTTGCGGTGGAACTAACTTTGGTATCTGTATACGCCCCTCGGGACCATCACATGAGGATTGGGAAATGATCCGGGACGGCTGCCGGGTAAAGATCCATTACACCCTGACGGTGGACGGGGAAACCTGGGAATCTACCGCCGGGAAGGAGCCGTTGAGCTATGTCCAGGGGGAAGGACAGCTCTTCAGCGGCCTGGAGGAGCGGCTTCTCGGCGGCAGGGCCGGGGAGAAGCGATCGATCGAGATACCGCCCGAGAAGGGTTTCGGACAGCCGGATCCGGCCGACATCCACAAAATGCCAAAATCGATCCTGTGCCTGCCGGACAATGTGAAGCCCGGACAGTACGTGTCGGGGAATCTGGCCGGGGATCCCTTCCGGGCACGGATCGTAGCCATAGACTCCAGGGAGATCACGCTCGATATGAACCACCCACTGGCGGGGAAAACCCTTCATTTCGAAGTGGAGGTCGTGGAAGTCCTTTCCTGACCGTTTCGCAATCTACAACAGATAGACGAAAGTAAAGATCAGGATCCAGACCAGGTCAACGAAATGCCAGTAGAGCCCGACGATCTCCACGGGGCCGTGCCGGGCAGGGGAAAATTTTCCCCGCAGGCCCTGGATCAGGATATAGGTCAGGTAGATGACGCCGCTGGTCACATGGGCCCCGTGAAACCCGGTGAGAAGGTAGAAGGTGGTACCGAAGAAGACCGATCCGTAAGGGTTCCCCGTCAGGGTGATATGTTTGATTTCAATCAAATGGGTCCATTCATAGGCCTGAATGCCGAGAAAGAGGGTGCCCCCGAGGATGGTCAACAACAGGAAGTTCCGCATCGCCTTGGGGCGGCCCATCCGGATCGCGGCCAGCGCCTTGACCATGGTCAGGCTGCTGCATATCAACAGGAAGGTCATCACCGCGGTCAACTGAATTCCCAGTACATCCATCGGTTTCGGCCAATTGTCGCTGTAAAACCTCAACGCCCCATACGCGGCCAGGAGGCAGCCAAAACCCATGGCGTCGCCCACCAGGAAGATCCACATCCCGAGTTTTCCCGAACCTCCGGGGATCAGCGGCGATTCGGCAGGCTCGATTTCCGCCGTCGCTGATATCGCCTGATTCACTGCTTCACCTCCTTGATTGGTACCCGTTCGTCCACTCCGCTCTCCTCCCGGAACGGGAGCATGGCCGCCAGGGGGAGCTTCGTTCGGGATTGCCGGAATGCCAGAAACAACCACAAGGCAATGGAACCGAATAGGGTAAACGGCATCGCAATCAGGAAAAGAACAGACCACCCGATGGCGGATCGCAAAGGATCGTCCGGGGAGGAAAGGGCCGTTCCGCACATGGCGCACTGCGCCGCGATGTTCCCATTCCATGGCGCCAGAAACAACAGAAAAAGAACCGCGAGGAGACCCGCCCGCCTTGCCCCTCTGATAAGGAACTCTTGCTTCAAGCCCGGAAAACTCATTTCATCCCTCCCATCCCATATTTCCATCCGGTACGGTCCCGTCTCAGGGATAAACAAGAACAAACAACGCTACCCAGAGGGCGCATACGAAAAACCAGTACATGCCGCACAGTTCAACTCCGGTCCTTCGATCGGCGGAAAAACGATTCTTTTTTGCCAGCAGGAGAACGACCAGAAGCCAGATGACCGCTCCCAGGACGTGCAGGCCATGAAACCCGATCAAGGTGAAGAAAGTCGCTCCGAACGTTCCCTGCTGGAGTGTCAGGCCGAACCCGATCAACCGGGCCCATTCCGAGCCCTGCACCAGGAGAAAAACCGTACCCAGGGCTGCCGTGATCCACAGCATCCTTTTCAGGCCGGGAATCGATCCGTTCCGGAGGGCCCGCATGGCGCGGTACATGGTGTACCCGCTGGTCAGAAGAACGCCGGTGTTGATCGACGTCACCCCCAGGGGTAACCGGGGCATTCCCAGAGGAGGCCAGAAGGGGCTGGCAAGACGGTAGACTATGTAGGCCCCGATGAGCCCGGAGAAGAACATGACCTCCGCCGCCAGGAATATCACCATCCCCAAGCGCGCGTTGCTGACTTCCGGTAGTAGCAAAACCGTTCTCACCACAGAAAAACCGCTGGAGCGTCCAGCAACATCACCACGAACAGAATGGGGAGGTAGGCCAGGGTCGCCAGGAGAAGCTTCCGATGGGCCTGGACCGAGGATGGAGAGCCCAGCCGGATCCCGTAAACGAGGAGACCGATCCCCAACATCAAGGCGGCCAGGAAATAGATCCGGCCGGACATCCCCACCAGAGTCGGCAGAAGGGGAACGGAGAGCAACGCCAGGCAACTGACCAGGATCAGGCGCCGCGTACTGGCCCCATCCGGATCCACCGCGGGCAGAACCAGAATGCCCGCCCGGGTGTAATCTTCCCGGTACAAACAGGCAATGGCCAGGGTGTGGGGAATCTGCCACAAAAACAGGATGGCGAACAGGATCCAGGCGCCGACGGGAGCGTTCCCGGTGGCCGCGGACCATCCGATCAGCGGTGGCGTGGCACCGCAAACCCCGCCAATGAGAAAACAGAACGGGGTTTTTCTTTTCAAGGGGGTGTAGATCAGGAGATACCACACCGCGGTAGCCGCCGCGAACAGGGCGCTCGGCAGGTTGACGGCGGTGGCCAGATACCCCACCCCAGCGGTCAGGATGCCAATGCCAAACCAGAGGGCGGAACGGGGAGAGAGGCGCCCATCGGGGATCGGCCTTCGCCGGGTCCGTTCCATCAGGGAATCGGCTTCCCTTTCCATGTATTGATTCAGGGCCATCGACCCGGCCGCCGCGAGGGCCGTTCCCAGCAGGGCCTGGAGCAGGCGGACCGCGTCGACCGGTTTCGACCCGCCCAGGAGAAATCCGGTCAATGCGGAAAGGAGAACGAACAGGACAATGCGCGGCTTGCCAAGGGAAAACAGATCGATCCATCGACTCCAGGAGCGGGAAGAAACACCGGAAAGAATGCCCGCCGGGACGTTCAAGCGAAATCCCCCCGATCGTCCGCCACGGGAGAATTCAACTGGAAGGCCCGGACGGTCAAGACCAGGCTTGCCGACAACAGCCCGGCCCCCACGGCAACATGGGCGGTGGTCGGAATCACTGGCCTTTGCAGCCAGATGATCGATGCCCCGAGCCCGATCTGCAGGCCGAGCAACATCAGTCCCAGAAGGGCCGGCCTCACCAACCGCATGTTCCGCCGGTGCCGGCGGTACAGGGCGACCGCAGTAGTTGCGAAGCAGAGCGTGACGATGAGGGCCCCGACCCGGTGAAAGAAATGGACCGCCACTCCCGCGGTCCGGAGAGGCGGAATCAACCGCCCGAAGGCCAACGGGAAATCAGGAATGGCCAGCCCTGAACCCATATGACGAACGACCGCGCCCAGAAGCAGCTGCAGGAAGATCACACCGGTGGTCAGCACTGCCAGGCGAACCATCCAACGATCCCCCCTGCCGGCCGTTGTGATTCCCGGTGAACCCGGCCGTCCTTTCCCGGTGAACACCGCCAGCAAGATCACCATGCAGAAAAATGCCTGGGCGACGCAGGCATGGCTGACCGATACCCAGATGGGCAGTTTCAGGAGGACGGTGACTCCACCCAGAACCGCCTGGGCAACCACCGCGAAGAGCGCGACCCCGGCGAGGCGCCGGAGGGCGGGTCTCGGTTCCCGGATCCAGATCCAGACCGCGAGAACCAATGTAAGGAGTCCCACCGCCGCGGCGATCATCCGGTGGCCGTGTTCGAACAGCACCCCACCTTGCATGGGTGGGAAAAACTGTCCGAACGAGAGGGGCCAGTCGGGAACGGCCAGCCCCGACCCGGTAGTGGTGACCAGGCCGCCGGCGAAGATCAACAGGAAGGTCGAGGCGGCCACCAGGACGGCAAAGGCGTGCAGCGCCCGGCCCGGGGGGGCATCGGGAACCGGCAGCGGCACGGTCGTTCCGGTCATTCCCCCTCCCTCAACCGGTTGGGGCCGGCTTGGGGTCCAGGCGCCGATCCTGCGGGAGATAATCTTCCGGGGCGCCGGGGACGCTGTACTCATAGGGTCCCCGGTAGACATTGGGAAGGGTTTCGAAATTTCCGTGCGGCGGCGGGGTGGGGGCCGACCACTCGAGGGTGTTAGACCGCCACGGATTGCGCTCCGCCCGGCGGCCGGCGGCCAGGCTCCAGAAGAAATTGATGACGAACAGGATCTGCGCAACTCCCAGGCAGATGGCGCTGATCGTGATGAAGACATTGATAGGCTGCAAATCCGCGAGAAACTCGTAAACGGTCGGATCGTAAATCCGGCGCATGTGGCCGCCCACGCCCAGGATGTGCATGGGAAAGAAGGTGAAATTGAAGGCGATGAAGGTGACAACCATATGAATCTTCCCCAGGGTCTCGTTCATCATGCGTCCGAACATTTTCGGGAACCAGAAATAGATCCCCGCGAAGATGCCAAACATGCTGCCGCCGAAAAGAACGTAATGGATGTGCGCGACGATGAAGTAGGTGTCGTGGATGAAGATATCGACCGGGAGGGAGGCCATGAAAATCCCGCTCAGGCCACCCACCACGAACATGGAAACGAAGGCGAGGGCCCCCAGCATCGGCGTCGTAAAATGTATCGATCCGCGGTACAGGGTGCCGAGCCAGTTGAAGGTCTTGATGGCCGAGGGGACCGCGATCACCATGGTGGAGACCATGAAGCTCATACCCAGAACGGGATTCATGCCGGACTGGAACATGTGATGTCCCCAGACCACGAACCCGAGAAAAGCGATGGAACACATCGAGAACGCCATCGCCTTGTACCCGAATATCGGTTTCCGCGAGAAGGTGGAAAGAATCTCGGAGGCGATCCCCATCCCCGGAAGGATCATGACGTACACCTCGGGATGCCCGAAGAACCAGAACAGGTGCTGCCAGAGAATCGGCTCGCCGCCCCCTTCCGGCAGGAAGAAGCTCGTCCCTGCCATCCGGTCGAACAGGAGCATCCCCAGCGCCGAGGTGAGCACCGGGAGGGCGAGCAGAAGCAGGATTGCGGTAATGAACAGCGACCAGATCACCAGCGGCATGCGGAACAGGGTCATGCCGACCGCCCGCATATTGATGATGGTGGTGATGTAGTTGATCGATCCCATCAGGGAGGAGATGCCGAGAAAGATCAGGGAGATGCACCAGAGGTTCTGGCCCCAATCCACCCCGGTGAAGTGTGCCGCCGCGGAGAGAGGGACATAGGAGGTCCACCCGGCCGCCGCATGCCCGCCGGGGACGAAAAATCCGGCGATCATGAGGAGGCCGGAAAGGAGTCCCACCCAGAAGGAGAGCATGTTGAGAACCGGAAAGGCCATATCCCGGGCGCCGATCATGAGGGGGATCAGGAAGTTGCCGAACGCCCCTACCAGGATCGGCATCGCGACGAAGAAGATCATGATGGTGCCATGCATGGTGAACAGGCTGTTGTAGAATTCCGGCCCCATGTGCCCGTCGTACATGAAGGGTTCCGGAATCCCCCCGGTGAACGGAACTCGGGTTCCGGGCCAGGCGAGCTGCCATCGCATCATCATAGCGGCCAGGCCCCCCGGGATCATCATCAACAGGCCGAGCCAGAGAAACTGTTTTCCGATCATCTTGTGATCGGTGGAAAACAGGTACGTTCGCATGAATCCGGGGCGGGAATGGGGTTCCCCGGCCAGATGATGAACCACGGCGGATCTACTCACCTTGCTTCCCTCATATCAGCCACCTCCGCGGCGGCGGGCCAATTTTCTCGCTGCCAATCCTGGTAGTCTTCGGCGGAGTCGACGAATAAATGGCCGCGCATGTTGTAGTGCCCGAATCCGCATAATTCGGCACAGGCGATCTCATAGGTGCCGGCCTTGGTGGCCTCGAACCAGATCGCGATCTCGCGCCCGGGCAGGGCATCCTGTTTCACCCGGAGATGCGGGAGAAAAAAGCTATGGATGACGTCATCGGAACCCAGCAACACCAGAATTTTTTTATTGATCGGAACGTGTAGGTCGTTTTCCTTCTCCAGATCGTCTTTCGTTCCAAACTCGTTGTCAGGACCGGGATAGATTATCCGCCAGTTGAACTGCTTGCCGATCACCTTGACCTGAACGTCGGTCTCGGGGATCACCCCGCGAATGTCCTGCCAGACCACGCCGCTCATGATGGTCAGGATCACCAGAATGATGGCCGGAACGACTGTCCAGATGACTTCCAGGGTATTGTTGCCATGCGAGTACAGGGCGGGCCGCCCCTCCCGCCGGCGGTACAGGAACAGGAAGGCCACCATGACGACCATGACCAGGAGGAATACCGCGGTGGTGATGTAGTAGATGAGATAAAAAAGGGAGTCGATCCGCTCGCCAAAAGTCGAAACGTTCTCCGGGAGCCAGCCCATCATCAGCGGGTTTCCTCCATCGCTCGGGATCGAATGTTCAAAAGACGGATCTCTGGGAGAACATGACCCGTTCTCCCCCTACACCCCGTACGAAATGAGGCTGATTATACACATCCCTTCCCCTCCGGTCTAGCCCGCGAATCGCGCCGTCAAAAATGGCAACCCTGGTGGAAAACTTGCGGGTATCTGGAGGGAATCGCAATCAGATCGGTGGGGATTCAATCAAAATCGAACGGTCTGGGCGGTTTCTCATCGGTTTCCTCCGCCTTCTTCACCGCCTCCCGGAACTTTTTCTCCATGATCTCGTCGTGGTGGCGTTGCTCATCCATCGCCTTTTCGAGCTGGACATTGGCCTGGCTCCGTTTCTCCTTGGCCTCCCGGGCGACCTCGTCGAGGCTCCGGAATCCCTCCCGGCGCGGCCGTTCCTCCAGAAGAATGGCGCCGGTCCCCCGATCGATGGTGAGGCGGGTCCGGCACCCGGGACAGAACAGAACGATCGGTTCCTTTGACTTTTTGCCCATTCCTTTGCCTCAGGAGGGAGAGCCCTGAACTCCCTCAAATCGAAGAGGGTCCTTCGCCGTCCCTCGAAACCAGGCGCGCGCCTCGGTCACCAGGCTGAACAGGAGAGGGACAAGAAAGATGGTGAACAACGTGGATACGGCCAGCCCCCCGACAACCACGCTGCCGATGCCGCGGTACAGTTCCGAACCGGCCCCGGGGAACAGGATCAAGGGTAACATTCCGAAAATACTGGTGGTGGCGCTCATGGCGATCGGACGGATGCGGGTCCGGACCGAGTCCCGGATCGCCTCCCGGTGGGGGATTCCCTTCTTCATCCGGTTCAAGGCCTGGTGGACGATCAGAATGGCGTTATTGACCACGATACCGACCAGGATCACGAAGCCCAGCATGGTGAGAACATCCAGCTGCTGAGGGGCTACGGTAAGGTTGACGAACCACAAACCGAGAAACCCGCCCGCGGCCGCCAGGGGGACGCTCACCATGATTACCAGGGGGTAGAGAAAGCTGTCGAACAGGGCCGCCATCAGCAGGTAGGTGATCATGATGGCGAGAAGGAAATTCCATTGCAGGGCCTGCCGGGTGACGGTGAGATCGTCGGCGCTGCCGGCCAGGTTTGCCCCGTACTGGCCGTCCAGGCCACCCCGAGCCCGGATGGGCGCGATGACCTCGGACTCGATCCGATCCATCACCGCTTGCAGGGGAATGTCCGGGGGCGGGGTCACCTGAATGGTGATGGCGCGGTCCCGCTCGATATGGTGGATCTGTTCCGGGCCGGTGGTTAGCCGGACGGTTGCCAGGGAACCGAGCGGCACCAGGCCGCCGGCCGGGACCCGGATGAGAAGGTTTTCCAGATCCTGGGTTTTCCGGATGAACCGTTCCTGGCCCATCAGGGTCAGGTCGATCTCCCTGCCCTGGTACCGGTAATCGCTGACCTTCACGCCGTCGAGAAGAACGTCCACGATCCGGCCCAGCGAGGCGGTATCCAGGTTGGAATCGGCCAGGCGAACCCGGTCGGGAACGATCTGGATCTGCGGGTAGGAGATATCGAGGCCCGGAACCGGGCGGAACTGGGAGGTGGGCAGGGCGACCTTCAGACGTCCAAACATCTCCTTTCCTATGAGGATGAGTCGATCCAGGTCGGGACCATGGATCTCGATGTCGACGCTCCGGCCGCCGCGGAATCCTCTTTGAAACAGTCCCCACTGCTGGACGATGCCGAACACCCCGGGAATCTCGGACAACGGTTTTTGAAGGATCGGCAACAACTCCTTCACCCGGGACGGATCCAGGGCGCCGGCGGCCACGAATGCCTGGGTGCCGAAGGCTACATACCAGAATTTGCTGATGACCGGTTCCTTCGGGTTTTGCACCTCCCGCAACCCGGGAAAGAGAAAATGAGACTTCACTCGGTTCTCGATGACCGTGCCAATCTTCGATAACTCCTCGAAGCTGTACCCGGGTGGGGGGACCAGGATTCCGAAAACCAGGTTTTGATTCCCCTGCGGCAGGTATTCCGCCTTGGGTACCAGACCGACCACGATGAGAACGGAAAGCAGAACAAACAGGAACACCACGGCAACCCGGGTCTTGACCGATCCGGACATCCGGTAGACCCATCCGGCCACGATCTCTGGAATCGAGCCGATCCTGCGCACCCATCCCGGCAGGGAGACCCTTCCTCCCGCCGCCCCTGCCGGATTTAGTTTCCCCAGGACTCGCGCCCCCATGGAGGGGATCACGGTGACGGAGACAATGAGACTCAGTCCGACCGAGCAACTCACGGCGATGGCGATATCGCGAAACAGCTGGCCCGCCTCCTGCTTCACGTACAGGATGGGCAGAAAGACCGCCATGGTGGTCAGGGTGCTGGCCAGGATCGCGCCCCACACCTCGACCGTACCCTCCCTGGCGGCCTGGCGCGCGGGGAGGCCTCCCTGCCAGTGCCGGTATATGTTCTCCAGCACCACGATGGCGTTGTCGACCACCATACCGACCGCGAAACTCATTCCCGCCAGGCTGATCACGTTGATGTTGCGCCCGAATACCGACATGGCGAGAAAGGTTCCGATGATGCAGATCGGGATCGCGGTGGCGATGACCAGGACGCTCCGCCAGCTCCTGAGGAACAGCAGCAGGACCAGGATGGCCAGCCCGCCGCCGACGAAGATATTTTGCCGGACCAGGGAGATCGCCGCGTCAATGTACTCGGTCTCGTCATAAACTTGGAGAAGCTCCACTTCCTGGGAGGCGAGGAGGCCCTGGTTGAGCTCCTCGAGCGCCTGTCGGATCCCTTCCATCACCTCGATCACGTTCGAACCCGGCTCCCGGATCGCGTTCAAGGCGATGGTAGGGACCCCGAAGGCCCGGACCACCACACGGCGTTTTTTATAGTCGATCCGGACTTCGGCAATATCCCTGACGAAGATCCTCCTGCCGCTCTCCCGCGCGATCACCACGCCCTCGACATCCTCGGGCGTCTGGAACTCGCCCAGTGTACGGACCAGGTAACGGCGCTTGCTCTCGTCGAAATCACCGGCGCTCACATTCCGGTTCTCCAATGCCAGGGCCCGTTCCAGTTCGGCGATGGTGATCCCGAGCGCCGACATGGCGTCCGGATCGATGATCACCTGGAGTTCCTTTTCCCTGCCGCCAAAAAAATTCGACTGGGAGACACCCGGCACCCTCTCCAGGCGGGGCTTGATGACATCCTCGGCGAGGTCGCGGTAGGAATCGATGTTCCTGGTATTTCCGGCCTTCCTTTTCAAAAGGAACCAGGCGACGGCGCCGGCATTCGGGTCCACGGTGGTGAGGACCGGCTCCTCGGTCCGATCAGGGTATTCCGGCACCTGATCGAGGCGATTGGAAACGCGCACGAGGGCCGCCGAGATGTCGGCGCCGACGGGGAATTCGAGGAGGATCGTGCCGTTCCCATCCCGGCTGATACTGGTCATTCGTTTCAAACCTTCGACGTTCTTCAGCTGATCTTCCTGCTCGAGAATGATCTCCCGTTCAATCTCCTCCGGACTGGCTCCCGGCCAGATGGTGCTGACACTGATCTCGGCGCGATCGACGCTGGGAACGAGCTGGACGGGGATCCGGGTCAAGGCAAGAACGCCGAACAGGACCAGAAGAAGGACACTGACAATGACCGAGACCGGGCGTTGGATGGAGAGATCGACCAGTTTCAAGATTCCCCTCCCGGCGCGGAATCGGCCTCATCTCTCCCGAACTCCACGGAAAAATGGATCCTCTGGCCATCCTGGAGTCCCTCGTTGCCCCGGATGACCACCATTTGACCGGCGGAGAGATCTCCCTCCACTTCGATCCGGTTGCCCATCGCTTCCCCCCGGCGAACCGGGCGCCGCCGGGCAACTCCCTCCTCGATAGTGAACACCACCCGTTCGCTGCCGTCGTCCACCACGGCATCCTTGGGAACGAACAACGCCAGGCGGGATTGTTTCAGGGGAAGGGTGGCGCGGCAGAGCATGCCCCCGCGGATCACGCCCCCGGGGTTGGGGATCTCCAGGCGCAGGGGAAAGGTCCTGGTGTCGACATCCCCGACGGGGGCGATCGACCTCAATTCCGCCTCCAGGTCCAATCCCGGCGCCGCGTCGCAATGGATGCGGATCCCTTCCGGATCGAGACGGGAAACGTATCGTTCGGGCAGGTCGATCCGGACTTCCATCCGTCCAGGGTCCACCATTTCCACGATGACCCCGCCCTGCGGAACCCATTCTCCGACCTCCGTCTCCTTCCTGATCACGATGCCTGAAAAGGGGGCCCGGATCGTGGTCTTTTTGATCAACGATCGCAGGCGAAGAAGTTCCGCTTCATCACCGGCAACCCGATGGAGAGCCTGTTCCTCCACCAGGACGCTGTCGTCGAATTGCTGCCGGGAGATTACCTTTTCTTCGAGAAGGGCCAGATTCCGTATCCGGCGGGAGACCATCAATTTGTAGGCGGCCCGATTCGCCTCCAGATCGGCTTCCTGTTTTTCCCGCAACCGTTCCAGAATGTCCCGGCGCAGATTTGCCAGTACCCGTCCCTCGGCGACCTCCTCCCCTTCCTCCACCAAGATCTCTGCCACGATTCCGGCCACTTCACTGGCAACGGTTGACCGCCGCCAGGGCGAGGCGGTCCCCACCAATCTCACGTGCCCGGCGATCACGTGTTCCTCCACTTCGGCAACCGCCACCAGGGCGGGAGGAAGAGCCGGGAAGGGAGAAACTTCCTCCGCTCCCTGCGCCGGTTCGGGAACGTCGGCGCAACCAAAAACCGGGAGACATAGGCAAACAGTAAGGATTGGAAACCATGCTCGCATTCTCTCAGTGTAGTCCGGGGATCCATCCGGAATCAAGGAGTAACGCCCGGAGAAACCGATGCTCCGGGGCTTTCGCCCTTTTTGCCCGGCGGCCCTTCCCATGGTAATCTGTGGGCGACCATCGGTCCCGGATGGTCCCTCAGGAAGGAAGGAGACAGGTTCCTGGCTTGGATCCGCATTCCCAGGCGGTGGGAAATTCCCGAGCGGGAAATCACACCGCGCGCGGCCTTCACCCGACGAAGGGAGTTCCTTCGCCTGGCCGGGCTGGCCGGGACCGGGCTTCTTCTCGGAAGCGCCTCACTAACATGTGACGGAAAAGGCAGGCAGGAAACGGCCTCATCGGCCGCTGATTCGCCGGGGACCATGCCTTCCAACGATCGCTATCCCGCAAAACGGAATCATTCCTTCCGCCCCGATCGCCCGGTCACTCCCGAAACAATCGCCTCCCGGTACAACAATTTTTACGAATTCGGCGAAGCCAAGGAGGAGGTATGGCGCCAGGTTGGCCGTTTCGAAATCTCGCCCTGGCGGATCGAGATCCGGGGCCTGGTCGAGAACCCTGCCACCTACGATCTGGAGAGCCTGCTCCGCGAGATGCCTCTGGAGGAACGAATTTACCGATTTCGCTGCGTCGAGGCCTGGGCAATGGTGGTTCCCTGGACCGGCTTTCCCTTTCGCCATCTCATCGACAAGGTGCGGCCATTGCCGGGCGCCCAATTCGTCCGGTTGGTCAGTTTCCACAAACCGGAGCAGGCCCCGGGTCAGGCCCGGGCCACATGGTACCCGTGGCCCTACCATGAGGCCCTCACCATCGAGGAGGCGATGAATGATCTGACCATGCTGGTCACCGGTATATACGGCCATCCTCTGCCAAAACAGCACGGTGCTCCCCTGCGTCTCATCGTCCCGTGGAAATACGGGTACAAGAGCATCAAATCAATTGCCCGGATCGAATTCGTCAGGAAGAAGCCTCCTACCTTCTGGAACACCGTCGCCCCGCGAGAGTATGGCTTCGTCTCGAATGTCGACCCGGCGGTGCCCCATCCCCGGTGGTCGCAAGCGACCGAAAGGATGATCGGATCCGGGAAAACCCGCCCCACACTCCCCTTCAACGGCTACGCCGAACAGGTTGCGGGACTGTACCGTTCCTGAACGGGAACCGGAAATCCCGTTGCCGGAACATGTGCTAGAATTCCCTTCCGCGCATGGAAGGCCGTTGATCCAACCGGTTAGCGGGCACGAGGCAATTCTCCACAATGCTATCCGCTTTATTGCTGGTCACAACCGTACTGATCTCGATGCTGATCGTCCGGATCGGTTCCATACGTCCACTGGTAAGCAGGTGGGCCGCCGTCAGCGACCTCCTGGGACATGATGCACGCGATCAGATTGTGATTGAGCTCGGGTTCCACGAAACCCGAGGAGTAGATGTAGCGTTCGGTGCGGCCGTTCGGGAAGTCGTTCCCCGTCGACGT
>JAPUIV010000175.1 GCA_027296665.1 Acidobacteriota bacterium
GGCGGCCGGGACCGGGCGCGCCCGCAGTTTCCGGGAGGAGCGACTCACGAATCTGGAAAAAACCTTCGGTGGCCTCCCGCAAACGATCCGGAACCTTGGTGAATGAATCGGGTTCCGGTCTCCCGGACGATCCCAGAAGCGGAGCGAATGGTTTTATTGCGGCAAGGAGATCCCGAATTCCATTGAAGAGCAGGTCGTGGCACCGGGAGGGATCCCGGAATCGCACCTCGGTCTTGGCAGGATGAATGTTAACATCCACTTCCGCCGGCGGCATGTCCAGAAAGATCAGCACGGCGGGAAACCGGCGTGCAGGAAGAATGCGCTCGTACGCTTCCTGGATCGCGTGGGAAAGAGTCCGATCCCGGATCAACCGGTGATTCACGAAAAAGCTCTGCCGGGTTCTGCTGGAATGATGGCTGTCCGGGCGGGAAACGAAGCCATGCAGCCGCAACTCACCATCCTCCACTTTCAAGGGAATCATCACATCCAGAAACCGGTCCCCGAATACCTGCCGGACCCGATCCCGGAATCTGGGGACTCCTGGAGCTTCCAGGATCGGTTTTCCATCGGAGACCAGGCGAAAGGAAGTCTCCGGACGGACCAGGGCAAAACGGTGAAGAAGATTGGTAATATGCGCCAGCTCGGTAGGAACGGAACGAAGGAATTTTTTCCGCACCGGAATCTTTTCGAACAGGCCGGTCACTTCCACCCCGGTACCCTGGGAGGCGCTCACTTCGGAGATTTTACCGATCACCCCATGCTCAACGAGAAGCAGTGAGCCGATACCGGAGGGGCTGGTGGCGCTGCGCATGCGCACACGAGAAACCGCCGCAATGGAGGGAAGGGCCTCTCCCCGGAACCCCATGGTGGAGATTTCCATCAGGTCCTCGAGGTCGCGGATCTTGCTGGTGGCATGGCGCTGGAAGGCGGCTTGCACATCTGCCGCCTCCATCCCATGACCGTCGTCGGTTACGCGGATCGCCTTCTTTCCTCCCGATTCCACCTCGACAACGATCCGGCGGCTCCTGGCGTCAAGGGAGTTTTCTACCAGTTCCTTGACGATGGAGACCGGTCTCTCGACCACCTCCCCCGCTGCGATCCGTGCCACCAGGTTTTCCGGAAGAGTCTGAATCCGCATTCCCGATCCTATCTCCTGGAGTTTTCCCGAGCGTTGCCCTCGGCGATCACTGCCCGGGCCGCGGCCAGCCGGGCAATGGGAAGCCGATACGGCGAACAACTGACATAATCCAATCCTATCGAGTGAAACCATTCAATCGATTTCGCATCGCCACCGTGTTCACCGCAAATGCCAATCTTGAGATCGCCGCGACGGCCCCTGCCGGCAAGGGTCGCCATCTCCACCAGCCGCCCGACGCCGGAAACATCCAGGCTCTGGAATGGATCGACGGAAAGGATCTCCATCTCGAGATAGGATTTCAGGATGGGGGCCACGTCGTCCCGGCTGAATCCATAGGTCATCTGCGTGAGATCGTTGGTACCAAAGGAAAAGAAGTCCGCTTCCTCGGCGATCGAAGCAGCCTCCAGGCAGGCCCGCGGCACTTCCATCATCGTGCCCACCAGGAAGGGGACCCGGATGGAGAATTGCTTCATGACCCGTTCCGCTTCCTGGATGACGAGCCGCCGGAGAATGGCTATCTCCCTGACGAGTCCTACGAGGGGAATCATCACCTCCGGCCTCGGGTCTCCCCCATCCTGCTTCCGCTTACAGGCAGCTTCAAAGATCGCCTGGACCTGCATCTTATAAATTTCCGGATGGCTGAGCCCCAGGCGGCATCCCCGATGACCGAGCATCGGATTGACCTCCCGGAGCAGATTCACCTTGGCGCGAACGACCTCCGGTTCAACTCCCATTTCATGGGCAAGAGCCTCTTGCAGGGCCGGTTCGTCGGGAAGAAACTCGTGAAGCGGAGGATCGAGAAGCCGGATCGTCACCGGCAATCCGTCCATCTCCTCCAGGATCCCGTAAAAATCCTCTCTCTGCATCGGTAACAGCTTGGAAAGTGCCCGCTGCCGCTCCAGGGGGGAGGAGGCCAGGATCATTTCGCGGACCGCTGGGATCCGTTCGGCGGCAAAGAACATATGCTCCGTCCGGGTGAGCCCTATCCCCTCGGCACCCAGGAGCCGGGCGTTCCGGGCATCCTCCGGCGTGTCGGCATTGGCCCGGATCCCGAGACGCCGGGTGGCGTCCGCCCAGTCCATAAGATCCCGGTAGGCGCGGAAAATACCCTCTTGGTCTTTCCCCACCGGTTCATTCCGGAGAGCCCGGTAGATCTCGGAAGGGATGGTCGTCAATCGGCCGAGAAACACCTCTCCCGTGGTTCCATCCAGGGAGGTCTCCTCTCCCCGGTCGATCGAACGGCCGCCGGCCGTCATCCGTCCGGCGATCGGATCGATCCGGATCCCTTCACATCCAACTATGCAACTCTTTCCCATGCCCCGCGCAACCACCGCGGCGTGTGAGGTCATGCCGCCCCGGGCCGTCAGGATCCCCTCGGCAACCTTCATTCCGAGGATGTCCTCGGGTGAGGTTTCGGTACGCACCAGGATCACCTTTTCGCCCCGCCCGTGCATACGGGTCGCCTCTTCCGCCGAAAAGGCGATCCGCCCGGAGGATGCGCCTGGGCCGGCATTAAGGCCGCGCGCCAGCAGGAGCCCCGCGGCGATGGCGCGTTCCCTTTCGGCTTCCGGAAAGACCGGCGAGAGGACCTGGAGAAGGTGATCGGGCTCCACCCGTTGAATCGCGGTCATCTTGGAGACGATCCCCTCCTTCATCATTGCGTGGGCGATCCGGAGAGCTGCAGGCCCCGTCCGTTTTCCCCGGCGGGCCTGGAGTAGAAACAGGGTTCCATCCTCGATGGTGAATTCCAGGTCCAGCATGTCCTCGAAATGACTCTCCAGCCTCGCTGCGATCTTTTCCAGGCAGCCATAGACATCCGGCATCATTTCCTGCAACGATCTTCCTTTCGAGACCGGACTCTGCCGCAGGGATTGGGGAGTTCTGCTCCCGGCGACGATGTCCTCACCCTGCGCGTCCGAAAGGAACTCCCCATAAAGCGATTTTTCTCCCGTTGCCGGGCTCCTGGTGAATGCCACTCCCGTGCCGGAACGTGCGCCCCGATTACCGAAGACCATCGCCTGAATAGTCACCGCGGTTCCCCAATCGTCCGGAATACCGTGTATGCGCCGGTACTCCACCGCACGTTGGTTTTTCCAGGACTGGAAAACCGCCTCGACCGATTGCCGGAGCTGTTTCATCGGATCGCGGGGGAAATCTTTCCTGGTGATCTGTTCGATGAGAATCCGGAATTCCTCAGCCACCGATACCAGATCTTCTTCCCCCAGGCAGGAATCCTGGCTCCCTCCGAGTGCCTTCTTCCGGTCGGAAAGGATCGATTCGAACTCTTCTCGGGCCATGCCAAGTACCACGTCACCGAACATCTGCAGAAATCGCCGATAGCAATCGAAGGCGAACCGGCGGTTTCCAGATTTCCGGGCGAGTCCTTCAACGGTGTCGGAGTTCAGTCCGAGGTTCAGGATGGAATCCATCATTCCCGGCATCGATACCTGTGCACCCGATCGGACCGACACCAGGAGTGGATTTTCGCAGTCCCCGAATCGCTGACCCCGAATCTCCTCCAACCGCCGGAGATAAGATTCCATCTCATCCTCCAGGCCGGCGGGAAATCGATCGCCGGCCCCGAAGTACTCCCTGCACGCCTCGGTGGTGATGGTGAACCCGGGCGGAACCGGCACTTCGATCAGGCTCATCTCGGCAAGATTGGCCCCCTTGCCACCCAATAATTCCCGTTGCTCCCGGCTCCCCT
>JAPUIV010000176.1 GCA_027296665.1 Acidobacteriota bacterium
CGGCGAGGAGGTCGTTCACCTCAAGAAGGAATTCCAGGCGATGGCCCGGCTGCGCCACCCGGGTCTCGCCCGCGCCTTCGATTTCGGCACCGAGGCCTCCACCGGCAACCATTACATGACCCGGGAGTTCGTCGAAGGGATCAACCTCAAAGAGGCGGCCCAGCAACTCCCCCCCGAATCGTTGCCGGGCTTGTTCCTGCAGATTTGCGGAACCCTCCAATACATGCACAGCCGGGGGGTTTACCATCACGATCTAAAACCGCAAAACATACTGGTGGAAAACTGCCCGCCGCCGAACCCACGGGTCATTCCTCGTGTGAAACTCCTTGACTTCCGGCTAGCGGGCCAGGACAGCTCACCGGTTTCCGTCAAGAGCACGGTTCACTACGCCCCGCCGGAGGCGTTCCTCGGCGGCACCCTGGATCACCGGTCCGATCTGTACTCCCTCGGGGTGGTGTTTTACGAGGTCCTGACCGGAAGGCTGCCGTTCGAGGACGGCAAACCGATCGCGGTGATCAATGCACATTTAAGGAAACAACCGGAGCCTCTCCGCTCCCTGCAGCCGGAGATCCCTCGCAACCTGGAATTGATCGTCCTGCGATTACTGGAGAAGGATCCGGGCAAAAGATATAGCTCCTCGGAGGAACTCCGGCAGGCCCTGGCGAGTGGATACGATCGGCCGGCACGGTTCGATGCCACCGGGGAAGCCGAAAGCTACATTCTCAGCGGCTCGTTCGTCGGCCGCGACCGGGACCTGGGAGCCCTGCTGTCCGCCCTCGGATCCCTCAAGGAAGGCAGTCCCTCCCGGCCGGTGGCGATTCTCGTCCTGGGGCCGGGGGGAATCGGCAAGAGCCGCTTGGTACGGGAATTCCAGCATCAGGTGCAGATGGAGGAGATGCCGTTCTTCGCCGGGCATTGCTACCAGGAGGGCTCCTCCCCGGCGGGTCCGTTCCTGGAGATCCTCCGGCACCTGTGGACGCGGGCCGGCGATCGGGGTCACCCGCATCGTTCCCGTTTCGGAAAACACTGGCAACGACTGATCTCCATTCTCCCCGAATCGTCCGAAGAGAGTTCCCAAGGGGAGGACCGGGTCGAAGATCCGAGTGCCGCAAAGGGAAAGATCCCCGAATCGATCTGGGGATTCATCAAGGACGAGGCGACCCGGGGTCCGATGGTCTTGCATCTGGAGGATCTGCAATGGGCCGACGAGCTTTCCCTGGATGTGCTCGAAGCGATTCTCCGCCAGGGAACCGGCCTTCCTCCCCTGCTGCTTACCGCTACCCTGGAAATGGACGGGGAATTCACCGAGCCACTGGAGGAGAGGTTCGAGCGGATCCGCAATCATCCCCAGGTTCTCTGCCTGCCGCTTTCCCCCTTGAAACGGGAAGACGTCAACCGCCTGGTGAGCTCCATGCTGGGAACCCGACAGGACGTCGGCCGCCTCGCCGGGCTCCTGAACCGCCTCACCGGAGGCAATCCGCTGTTTATCGAGGAGATCATGAAGGGGCTGGTCGAGGAAGGCAGCCTCAAGCGGGTGGGAGAACGCTGGCGGTTCGACCTGGATCGGATCGGCCAGGGGATCCCCCGATCGATCGCCGAGATGATCTCCCGGCGGCTGGAAAGTTTCGGCGCCGAGGACCGGGAGATCCTCGAAGTCCTCTCCGCCTTCCACCGCCCCACCGAACCTGGACTGATCCACGAGGTGATGAAAGCGCCGCTGCTGGAAGTCCGCCAGCGCCTCGATGGTCTGCACCGGAAGGGGATACTCGAAAGGCTGGACGCCGGCGGCGGCGATCCTCTCTACGATTTCCGGCACCTGCAGTTCCGGGACATTGTCTACCGGGATTTCGAGAAGGATGCGAAGGACCTGCATCGCGGCATCGGCCGGCTGCTGGAGGACCGGTCGGGGAAATCGGCACTGGACCGCTCCGAGGAGCTGGCCTGGCATTTCGCCCAGGCCGGGGACCGGGCCCGCGGACTCCGCTACTCGATGGAGGCGGCCCGCAAGGCGGAGGCCCTCAACGCCAAGCAACAGGCCCTCGGCCACTTTGCCACCACATTGAAACTCCTGGGTCGCCAGCAGAAACCTCTCCGGGCCGAAATCTTCTTCCGGTCCGGCGAGATCCGCCAGCGCCTCGGAGATCATCCCGCGGCGATCCGGGATTTCCGCAAGGCCCGCTCCCTGTGGTCGGACCTCGGAGACACCGCTTCCGAGTCGGCCACCCTGGAACGGATCGCCTGGAGCCAAGGCTCCACCGGCCAGTACGACCGGGCCAACCGGCACGCCCTGGAAGCCCTGGCGATGGTAAAGCCGGAGCCGGGGCTGATCGAAGTGCTGCTGACCGACGTGGAAGAAAGCCTGTTCACCACAGCGGCCGAGAGCGCCTATTGGCTGGGCCGCTGGCAGGTCAAGCGGGCGGTGCCCGTGCTGCGCAAAGCCATCGGCAGCGAAGACAGGGCGCTGCGCGGCAGGGCCATTCAGGCCTTGGTTGAACTGGGCGACAGCGAGGCGCTGCCGATTATCCGCCGGCGATTCTCCAAGTCCACCAATCCGTTGGTGGTCGTGGGCGGCGCCCGCGCGCTTTCTCTCTGGGGCGGGAGCAAGGCCTTTCCGCACCTGTTGCGAAAGTTCCTCCATCCGCTGCCGCATCAGGCGCGCAACGAGCTGTGTCTTTCCATCG
>JAPUIV010000177.1 GCA_027296665.1 Acidobacteriota bacterium
TCACGATCGCCACGCCGTTCCATGCCTTCTGCCCATGCAGGACTACCCGGTAGCCGGCGGCCTCGAGTTCGCCACGGGGGAACTTCTCATCGACAACCTTCAGCTCCTGCAGGCCGACGATGTCGGGCCGCCGGTCACGGAGCCATTGCAGGAAGTAGTCGAGCCGCGCCCGGATCCCGTTCACGTTCCAGGTGGCAATGCGCATATCCTTGTCCCCCTCACCCCTGAACCGGTGAGTCGGGTATTTTCCACCGGCGGGCAAGCCGGCCGATGGTCAACCCCTGAATCAGGATGGAAAAGATGACCACCGCATAGGTGATCAACAGGATCAGGTCCCGGTGCGGCGAATCGACGAGCGACAACGCCAGGGCGATCGAGATCCCGCCCCGCACTCCACCCCAGGTCATCATCGTCACCGTACCGGGGGGGAAGGACCGGATCAGTTTGAGGAGGGAGATCGGCCCACCGACGCTCAGGAAGCGCATCAGGAGAACAACCGGGATGGCCAGAAAGCCGCAAAAAAGAAATATCGGCCGGATGTCCAGAACCAGGAGTTCGAACCCGATCATCACGAACAGCATGGCCGTCAGTGTCTCGTCGATCAGTTCCCAGAAATTGTCGAGGTGTTCGCGGGTTCGCTCCGACATCCCGAAGGTGCGGCCGTGATTGCCGATGAACAGGCCGGCCACCACCATGGCGATCGGCCCGGAGGTGTGGATCTGTGCCGCCAGGGCGTAGCCGCCGGCGACCAGGGAAAGGGTGATGAGGATCTCGACGGTGTAGTTATTGATGGTCTTGAGAAGTCGGTAGGCGATGTACCCCAGGGCCAGGCCGTAGACTACGCCGCCCATCGCCTCGAGCAGGAATAGCTCGGCCGCCTCGGTCCAGTGCACGGCGTGGCCTCCGATCGCCAGTCCCGACACCATGGTGAAAACCACAATACCGACCCCGTCGTTGAACAGCGATTCTCCGGCGATCATGGTCTCCAGATCCTTGGAGACTCCCGCGGTCTTCAGGATGCCCAGGACCGCGATCGGATCGGTGGGGGAGATCAGGGCGCCGAACAGAAGGGCGTACCCATACGGCAGGTTCAGTCCCAGAAAGGCGAGGATACCGTAGATCGTGGTGCCGATCAGGAAGGTGGAGAGAAGCACCCCGGCCGTGGCCAGGGTCAGGATCGACCACTTGCGTTTGAGAAGATCATTCAGATTGACATGCAGGGCGCCGGCGAATAGCAGGAAACTGAGCATCCCCCGCATCAGGAGGGCGTTGAAGTCGATGCCGTCGATCAGGTCCTCGGCCCACTCGATCGGGAACAGTCCGAGGCGGCCCGGAAGGATCAACAGGATCGATCCGGTCAGAGCCGCGGCCATCACGCCGATACTCGGCGGCAACCGCAGGGTGCGCTCGTTGAAGTAACTGAGCAGGGCGGTGACGGAGATCAGAATCGCGAATAGGGAAAACAGGCTCATCTATCAGAATCTGCGGCCGCCACGCCGGCCTCCCCGATCCTTTCTCATCCGCTTCGCCTCCCGCTTGGCTTCTTTTTTTGTGATGGCGCCGTCGCCGTTCCTGTCGATGCGATCGAAACGGTCGATCATCCGGTCCGGGAATTCCTCCCGGACCACCCGCCCATCGCCATCCGCGTCCCATCCCATGATCCGATCCGCCAGGTTGCCGCCGCGGAAAGGGCGCCCCCCAGGCATCCCACCCCGCCCCGACACCCGGCCGGCGAAGGGATCGGGTTCAAGCCGGATACGGTATTTCTGCGTCACCGGAACGCAGAAGGTGCCGGCATCGTCACAGGCGAAATAACGGACGGTCAGATCGATCGGCTCGTCGCGGCCGGTCGCGGTCAGTTCGACCAGGAACTCGCGGGGATCGGCGTCCGCGGCGACCTTCAATGCCGGGCCGATGCCGCTGGAGGGATGGACGCGGATCGTCTCGGGCGCATCGATGTGGAACTCCAGCGGAGGGGTCAGGTTGTTCCAGTGGACCTGATAGAGGGGATCCAGGTGGAACCCCAGGTAGAGGCTGCCCTTGCCGGTGTCGAGGAATTCCAGATCCACCTCAGCGCGAAGTTTCGCGTAGTAGGGGATCCTTGACTGCGGTGTCTGCATCTGGTTGTCGAAAAACGGTTCGATCTTGACGGCCCGCATCGGGCCCGGCACCTCCAGCCGGGGGAGGACACCGATGGCGACGGTGCGGGGGGGCGGGGCGGTCTTCAGGTCGAGATCGGCGACCCGGGTGGGAGGATCAACCTCCCCGACCAGCTCGGCCAGGTCATCGCGAAGTTCCGCCGGGTCGCTCCAGGCCCGGCGGCGGACGACAAGTCCCTCCCGATCGATCACCAGTTCGGCATTCTGCGCTCCTCCAAGGGCTCGCTTCAGATCGTTGGCCATGTTGTCGCACAGCCAGGGAATGGCGGAGCCGAGCCGGCGTTCGGCTTCCCGAACGTGCATCAATCTTTCCTCGAGGGAGAAGGGGGTCAGATAGCGTTCATATTCGGGGTGGGCCAGAGCCTTGTACAGATAGAAAAACCCGACACCCTTCGGGGCGTAATCTCTCGCGACCGTCTCCAGACCGGGGACGTTTCTCAGGAAGGGAGGTCAGGTGAGGCAACCCAGCACCAGGACGGTGTAGCGATCCCGGAACAGATCCCGGAGCCGCACCTCCTTGCCGCCCGCGTCATAGATCACCAGATCGGGCATCGGTTCGCCGATGGCGGGGGCCGCCGCCTCGAAACGGTCGATGGAGGCCGAACGCCCCGAACCAGGCCGGTTCTGCGCCAGGCCAAAGCCAGTGATACCGAAGGCGAACACCATGAGAATTAGGAGAATCGATCCTCTTGACATTTGTTGTATTCTATATCAGACAAAATGGATTGAGATCAAGAATATGAAACCATCCCTCTTGTTCCTCATCATCGCCCTGCAGATGCCCGGGGCCTCCGCCGCCCCTCCCCAGGAGCCGGTGGCCGGGAAGCCGCCTCGACTCATCAGCCTGATCGAGAGGGCGGAGGTTCGGGTCCTCCTGTTGGACGTGGTGGTCACCGACAAGAAGGGGAACCCGATCCTCGATCTGAAACAGGAAGACTTCCACCTCACCATTGACCGCCGTCCGGCATTGATCGATTCCTTCGAGTTCCGGTTTCCTGCCTCGATAACAGGTTCTTCCCTCCCTGTACAGAACGGGGATCAGGAGGAGGTGGTTTCACCCGAAGGCGGACCGGACCGCAGGATCATTGTCTTCTTCGACGCGCAGAACAGCAGGGCATTGGACCAGCAGCGGGCCAGAGAAGAGACCATGAAATTCCTGAAACGTTTCATTGTCCCCTCCGACCATGTGATGGTCCTTTCTTATTCCCAGGCCCGCCTTCGGGTCATCCAACCGTTCACCTCCCGGAGAGAGGAATGGTCCGCGGCGGTACAGGAGTTGATCCGGGACCAGGTTTACCTGGAAACCTACATGGACGGTGAAACCCGGCGGATGGATCAGGTATACGACGCCTGCCTGGACGCCGGGAGGGAGAAGGGAATCTCGGGTTCCATTGCGAGAAGAAAATCACCTTTCCCCTCCGGGGCAATCGACAGTGCGGGCGGCTCATCGTCCGGGGGAGGGGGACGGGGCATTAAAAAGCAGCCAGGCGAGACTGCCGGTCGGGGTCAGCCCGGGCCCGGAAATAACCCGTTTACCTCAGGCAAGGGAACGGCCGACAGCAGGCAGGATTTGAACGAGTATTGCGGCGCCGCATGGTCAACAGCGGATGAATACATACGAGAGGAGATGAGGTCCGCTCGCCGAACCCTGGCCACCTTGCGTGCGGTGGTCCAGGCGATGCGGGGCCTGCCGGGAAAAAAATCGATCCTGTACCTGTCGGAGGGGGTCCGCCCGGTGCCCGGCGAGGAATACTTCGCCGCCGCCAGCTGCCGCGCCTGCGCCGATTCCAAATTGAAATCGACTCTGGCGCTCCAGCAAGTGGGGAAAGATTTCAAGGAACTGTTCCGCCAGGCGAACGACAGCAACGTCGCGGTGCATGTCCTCGACACCAAACGTTTCGGGGTCCTGTCTCCCCGGCCCGCCAGGTACCAACCGGGAGATCCCACCTCCAGGCCGGAGGCGCGGTTCGATTTCCTGACCAATCTGGCCTTCCAGACCGGGGGGATGCGGGGGGCCGCTGCGGCCGGCCTCGACAAGAATTTTGAAAAGTTGGGCGTGCAGATGAACACCTACTACACACTGGGCCACACCCTGCCGGGCGAGGGGCCGGACAGCCGCGCACACGCCATCCGGATCGAGGTGGACCGCCCCGGGGCGGTGCTGCACTACCGCAAAAGCTTCCGGGATCTCGGATGGAGGGAGAAGGAGGAGAGCACCCTGATGGGTGCGGTGGTCCTGCCGGAGCCGTACCAGGAGATTTCGCTGAAGGCGCGGGTTCTGGCGGTCCGCAAGGAATGGAAGCGGTTCGAGGCCTTCTTCGAGATGGGGATCCCCTTTTCGGATATTTATTGGGTGCCGACCCAGTTCGGAGAGCTCGGCGGAGTGGAATTCGTCGGAGAGATCACCGATGAGTGGGGTGTGGTCAAGCACCGGTTCCGCGACCGGATGGAACTGAAAAGAGGAACGGCACCGGCCGGCGCCGGGGGGAGAGGGATCTATTACCGCGGGCAGGTGGAACTGAAGCCGGGGACTTACGAACTGCGGGCGGTGGCCCATGATTTCGGCGGCGGAAAGATGGGGGGGGCCAGAGTCTCGTTCGAGATCCCCGACACGCATGGAAAGAGTTTGACCCTGCACGGCCCGATTCTGGGGAAGATCTCCCGCGGAGACATGGTGATCGGCGTGGCGCCGCCCTCGTCCAACCGGCGGGGACTGCCGAAGAAGTACCGGCGCGAGACGGTGGTTCCATTGCTGGAGGAGGAACTTACCACGCGCGATCTGCTTGTGACCTACCTCCAGATCTACGATCCGGCCAAGCGAGTCGATTCGTCCCACCGGAGTTTGATGGTTAAGGTTGAGTTCCTGAAAAACGGTGAGGTGATGGCGGCCCACCAGTCGGTTCGGGTGGAGGAGGACGCGGTACCCCGTCCGGTCTCCCCCTTCGCCATACTCACGCCGATGCGCAAGCTCCAGCCGGGGGATTATCAGTTGCGGGTCGAGGTGGTGGACGAAGATACCGGCCGGAAGGTGGACAAGATGGTCCCGATCCGGGTTCTGCCACCGAAAATTGCCGCAAAGATACCGACAAACCCCGAAAAATCGCTCGCCAATCCAGAGTCGGATACCCCCTGAACCTTTCCGGTTAGCGGTACGTCTATACTGTTGAGGCCGGGAGGGGCTTCAGGCTGGTTTCCCAGGACCGTTATCCGGTCGAACGGAGTATCGGTTGATTG
>JAPUIV010000178.1 GCA_027296665.1 Acidobacteriota bacterium
CGGTGAACCTGTTCTGGAAGAATCTCGCCTTTGTGTCCAGCGCCATTCTTGTTGGAATGTTAGCGTCCGTGGTGATTTCCGGAATGTTCACCAGGCCGCTTCGGGAACTGGCCTTCGTCAGTCGTGTGATCAGCGGGGGAGATCTGACCCGGACCGTGCCGGCCGGGGGAAACGATGAAGTCGGGGAACTCGCCAGTTCATTCAACCGTATGGTCGGTTCTCTGCTACGCGTGATCACCGAAGCCCGGGCCGTGGGAGAACAGGTCCGGTATTCGGCGCAGTCGCTCTCCCGAACCACAAAAGAGATGAACCAGACCACACGGAATATCTCCGAGACCGTGGTCCGGATCGCCCAGGGAGCGGAGGATGAGGCGGCCATGGTAGCCCGGAGCGCGGAGATCACCCGCGGTTTTGCCGATTCGGTCCAGGCCATTGCGCAACGGGCCGAGCAGGCAGCGGTGACGGCCCGGGAAGCCAGAACCATGGCGGAAAAGGGTGGTGAACACGCCCGGATCGCCGCTGACCGGATCTCCTGGATGGTGGACAAGATCTGCGAGGCGCGGGAAACCGTCAAGGGGTTCGAGCAGAAGTCATCCAGGATTCAACACACCGTTGAAGGAATCCAGGCAATCGCCCAGCAAACCCATCTTCTTGCCCTGAACGCCGCTATTGAGGCGGCCCGGGCCGGGGAGCATGGGAGGGGGTTTGCCGTGGTGGCCGATGAGGTTCGCAAGCTTTCGGTGGATGCGCGAAACCTGGCCGCGGAGATCGCCGGAATGGCCGACGAGATTACCGGTGGAGCGGCCCATGTAGTGGCGGCAATGAACTCGAGTACGACGGCCGCCCGGGAGGGTCAAGATGTGGTCAGGCTGGCCTCGAAGGCCCTGGAGGGAATCCTGGCCGGAACCGAAACAGCGGTCGAAAGAATGGGGTCGATCACCCACCTGACGGAAACCCAGAAAGACGCCTCTTCCAGCCTGGTCCAGACAACCGACAGGTTGGCGGGGATTGCCCGGGCCAATGCAGAGGAAACCCGAAAAGCCTCCGCCGCTTCGATGGAACAGAGTCGATCGATGGAGGCGATATCCCGATCGGCGGAGGATCTGGCCAGTAGCACCGATTCCTTGATGGAGTTGATTTCCCGGTTCCGGGTAGTCTGATCGATTGTTCGGGGTGGAATTGCATACCGATCTATTTTTGAAATATCGCCTGGAAACGGAATGGTATGGAATGCCTCTCGAGGAGGTCTTGCGCATCACTCCCCTGCCCCGGATCCGCGCGGTCCCCGGGGCGCCGGCAATCATCCGGGGTATTGTCGAAATTCGGGGCCGCATCATCACGGTTCTCGATCCGGCTCGACTCCTCGGTTTCTCCCTTCCGAGGGAATCGGATCGGGAAGTCGCGATCCTTTGGAATCGTCCTTTTACGCATCTGGCGTTGATGGTTCCGGAGCTTCCCCAGGTCTGTCCTGCCCGGCGTGAGCAGGTCCGGAACCGGCCGGGCCGCAACCGGCGCCCCCACCTGGAATCCTGGAAAACGGAGGACCAGGAGCCGGTTCACGTGATGAGGTGCCGGAGCCTTCTCGCCTTTTGCGAGGAACAGATGGCCCTTGCCTTGCGCCCGGCCGGACAATCGGGGGTCGGAGGAGGTAACGGATGACCAAGAACGTCCTGATTGTCGACGATACCCGTTTCATCCGTACCATGCTCAGGGATCTTCTGCAAAGCTCAGGAAGGTACCGGATCGCCGCCGAGGCTACCAACGGCCGGGAGGCGGTCGATCAATATAAAAGCGTGGCTCCGGACCTCGTTCTCATGGATATCGTCATGCCGGAAATGGACGGAATCCAGGCCACCGTGGAGATCCTCCGGGAAGATCCATCTGCAACCATCGTGATGTGCAGCGCGATGGGACAGGAAGCTCTTGTGGTCGAGGCGATCCATGCCGGCGCCAAGGACTTCATTCTCAAACCTTTTACCGAGGAACGGATATTGACCGTTCTCCGAAAAGTCCTGATCCCCCAGGCGGCCTCCCCCAAAGGAAGTTCCAACTGACCTCTTCGTGTCGATCCTCCAACGATCATTCGGGCCAGGAGGCAGTGTGGATCGCAGGAAATATCTAGAGCTGTTCCTGAACGAATCGAGGGAACACCTCGAGGGCGCCGGTAAACAGATCGAAATCCTGATTTCCGGCGGGACAGGCAAGAACGCTACCCTGAAGGAATTCTACCGGAACCTTCATTCTCTCAAGGGGATGTGCGCCGCGATGGAGTTCCGCGGCCTCACGGAACTCCTTCATGCCATGGAGGAACTCCTGGAATGGGGCCGGGCGGGGAATTCCTCCCGGTTATTGAAAACGGTCGGAACCCTGGAAACGGGACTGGAAGAAGTCGGCGCCCTCCTCGGGCTCGTGGAAAACGGCGATCCGGATCCCTCCTCTCGAACCGGGGTCCTGAAAAATCTCCGCTCCAGAAAGAAATCAAGGAAAATCGATCATGAATCAAGGAGGCCGCGGAATTCAGGCGGCCCATCCGAGAAACCGGAAGTGTCTTTCCCCAGTTCGATCCGGGTGCAGATGGAATCTCTGGATCGGCTGCTGGAATCAACCGCAGAGGTGGTCATCCATCGGTTGCGCCTGCAACGATCCCTGCCGCCTGCCTCGGGCGGACCGCCAGGGAACCACCAGGAGAACCTCCGCCAATCGATCGACCGTCTCCGCGCAGAAGTGATGGAGATCCGGCTGGTCCCCTTCGGGAGCATTGCCGGAAGGCTCAGGGACGCCGCCCTCGATCTTGCGAAACGGCGGGAGAAACGGATCGAGATGGAGATCCTGGGAACGGAAATCTCCATCGATCGATCGACCCTGGAACGTCTCCTGGATCCTCTCTTTCACCTGATTCGGAACTGCGTCGACCATGGAATCGAACCGAGGCAGGAGCGCCTTCGTGCCGGCAAGAAATCGGTTGGCCGGCTCCTCCTGCTGGTAACCCGAATCGGCTCGGAGTTGCGGGTGGAACTGCGGGATGATGGCAGGGGGATCGATCCGGCACTGCTGAAGGACCGGGCCGTGGAGGGAGGTTGGCTGACGCCCCAGGCGGCGGATCGTCTTGGCAAGGAGGAGATCCTTCGTCTGGTCACCCTGCCGGGTGTTTCCACCCATCGGGAACCGGATGAGGTCTCCGGCCGCGGGGTGGGAATGGATGTGGTCGCCACCCGGATCCGGGCCCTGGGCGGCACCCTGGACATCGATTCCTGGCCGGGACGGGGCACCGCATTCCGGATGCAGTTCCCCCTCACCCTGGCGATCCTCGACAGCCTCCTGGTCCAAGGAAAAAGCGGCACGTACGTTTTCCCCTTGCACCAGATTGAATCGATTCAAGAGGTCCCGGTCGGAGAACTGGAGCGCGGCCGAAACCGATGTCTCAGGTGGAAGGGGGCCCCGAATGTGGATCTCTACTCTCTGGATGAGATTCTCGGTGTGGGAGAGAACCCGCACCGGAAAGGCACCTGCCCTGTCCTGTTCCTTCGCACGGATGGTTCCCGGCGCGGCCTGCTGGTCGGTTCCATTCTCGGCAGGCGGGACCTGGTCCTGCGGCCGCTGGGCAGCCCCCTGGAAACGATGCGGGAATTCTCCGGAGCGGCCATCCTGGACGATGGCGGAATCGCCCTCCTTCTGAATGCCCGAACCCTGTTACCTGAAACCCCTGGCCCCCACTAGGACTCACGCGGCAATACAGCCCAGCTTTTCCTGATGATTCGTAATCAGCAGGTCCGGATCCGGTGTGCCGACGGTGCGGGCCGGCGCTGGAGCAGGGAGCGAAGGGCGGCAAGGGCGCGCACCGGGACGGTTCCGGATCCCGGGTTCCTATTTAGAGATGTGGGTGTCGATGAGTTTTTGCAGGTTCCGTTTCGGCAGGGCCCCAACGGCCTGTTCGAGGACCTGTCCTCCCTTGAAGAGGATCAGGGTGGGAATGCTCTGGACCCCGTAACGGCTGGCCAGGGCGGTATTCTCGTCCACGTTCACCTTACCGATTCGCGCCCGCCCGGCATACTCCGCCGCAAGTTCCTTCAAGATCGGGGCAACCCGATGGCAGGGACCACACCACTCCGCCCAGAAGTCCACCAGGATGGGATGACCGGTGCGGCCGATTTCCTCCTCAAAGTTTTTCTCGGTAAGGTGTATTATTTCGGTCTCGATGGTCATAGCTGGCTCCTCATGGATTACTTCAATCTATAACACAGGGCCAGAGGGAAAGGCAAGAAAGAGAGTCGATGGCGGCACAATCACGTCGAACGCAGAAGGGAAACAACGATCCGGCGCGAAGGAAAAGGAAATCCTGGGGACAGCATTTTCTCGAATCTTCCACCGCCATCGAACGCATCCTCGATTCCCTGGAGATCACACCGGGCGATCCCATCTTGGAGATCGGGCCGGGGCGGGGCGCGATCACGGCCGGAATGCTGGAGCGGGGGGCCCGGGTTCACGCCGTGGAAATCGATCCGCAGTTGGTTCAAGAGCTCCGCGGCCGGTTTCCGGCGAGCCTTCCATTTCAATTGATCCCCGAAGATATCCGGCGACTCGATTCCGGCCGTCTCCTCGATGAGCTGGAAGCCGCAGCCCCGGGGCCGAGGGTGCGGATCGTCGGCAACTTGCCCTATCATGCCGCGACCGTGATCCTGAGGAAATTCCTCGATCTTTCCGATCGAGTCCGGGATCTCCATTTCATGTTCCAGGAAGAGGTTGCGGAAAGAATTGTCGCCGATCCCGGTACTCCCGAATACGGCCTCCTTACCGTATTATGCCGGACCCGGTATCGGAACCGGATTCTTCTCCGGTTACCCCCCGGGGCCTTTCGCCCTCCCCCCACGATCCGATCGGCCTTCCTGCGAATGGTACCGGAGCGGCAGGCGGGAGACCTTTCGGCAGCGGAGATGGGGTTCGGAAAACTACTGCGGATCGCCTTCGGCAGCCGGCGAAAGACCCTGATGAACAATTTCCGGATGCGCCTGGAACCGGCCATGGAAATGGCCGGGCAATGGCTCGAAGAGAGAGGGTTCCCCCGCGACATCCGGGCGCAGGATCTTTCGCCCCAGGACTTCCTCGCTCTCTATTCCCGACTCCACTCCCGGGATATGCTAGGATAGGCGCCGATGACCAAGCGCCGGCGGCGATCCACCACCCGAGGATCCTCCGACCTCAAGATCATCCCTCTCGGGGGTCTGGGCGAGTTCGGCCTCAACTGCATGGTTGTGGAGTACGGGTCGGAGGCAGTCGTCATCGACGCCGGCCTGCTATTCCCGGAACCGGAACAACTCGGCGTCGATTACGTCATCCCCGATTTCAGCTACCTTTTCGAGACCCCGGAGAAGGTCCGGGCCATACTTCTCACCCATGGCCATGAGGATCACATCGGGGCCCTCCCCTACCTTCTCAGAAAGATCTCCGCCCCCGTGTTCGGGACGGCGATGACCCTCGGCCTGGTGAACGAACGTCTCAAGGAGCGCGGGCTCGATATCTCGGATCGTTCTCATACCATCCGGCCTCCCCACCAGGAAACGATCGGAAATTTCACCATTCATTTTTTACGGGTGAACCACAGCATTCCGGGGGCGGTGGCTCTGGCCATCGACACCCCCGAGGGGACCGTTCTCCATACCGGAGACTTCAAGGTCGATTTGACCCCGGTGGACGGGAAGGTGTTTGATTTCCAGGGATTCGCCGAGGCGGGGAAACGGGGCATCCTCGCCCTGCTCTCCGACAGCACCAACGTGGAACGAAGCGGCCATACCCCCTCGGAGTCGTTGGTGTCGCAGGGTTTCGAACCGATCTTCCAGCGGACCCGGGAACGGATCCTGATCACCACCTTTGCCAGCCATATCCATCGGATCCAGCAGATTCTGAATCTGGCCGCCCGGCATGGAAGGAAGGTCTGCCTCATCGGGAGGAGCCTGCAGGGGAATGCCCAGGTGGCGGCCTCGCGAGGGTATTTGACCCTTCCACGCGGGGTGATCTGCCAAACCCGAGATCTCCGCCGGCTTCCTCCCGGAGAGGTGGTGCTCCTGGTCACCGGCAGTCAGGGAGAGCCGATGTCGGCCCTGTCGCGTATCGCGCTGGACAACCATCGCGACGTGAAGTTGCGCGCCGGGGACCTGGTCATTCTATCGGCCCGGGAGATCCCCGGCAACGAACGGGCCATATCCCGCATGGTGGATCATCTCCTCCGGCGCGGCGCCGAAGTGATAATGGATCGGAAGAGCACCCTGCACACATCAGGACATGCCAGCCAGGAAGAGCTGAAGACCATGTTGAGACTCTGTAATCCAAAACATTTCATCCCGATCCACGGTGACTACCGCCACCTGGCCCGGCATGCGGAACTGGTGGCGGCGGCCGGACATCCCCGCGATCGGATCTTTCTGGCGGGCGACGGGGACGTGATCTCCTTTGGCGGCGGAAAGGGACGCATCACCGGGAAGATCCCCGTCGGCCGGGTATTCATCGACGCGGGACTCGACCCGGTCGATGAGGTGGTGATCCGGGACCGGCGCCATATCTCAGAGGACGGCATCCTGATGGCGGTGGTGGCGATCAACCGGCAATCGGGAGAATTGCAGGGAGATGCGGAGATCGTCAGCCGCGGGCTTTCGATCCCGTTGGACCTCGAGGAGGTTTACCGCTCCGCCAGGGCGATCGTTCGGAAGACGATAGAAGAGTCCTCTCCGGAGGAACGTGCCGATTGGGGGGTGATCCGAGCCAAGATCCAGACCGATCTGAAAAGGTACTGCCGGCGGCAACTGAAACGGCATCCCATGATCCTTCCAGTGATCATGGAGGTGTAGGGAGAATAATCTTTTTTATGAACGGATGGGAGATCATTCTTCTGGCCGTCGTTCAGGGCCTGACCGAATTTCTGCCGGTCAGCAGTTCCGGGCACCTCGCTCTGTTGCAATGGTTGTTCGGCCCCTCCGGGAAATCCGACCTGTCTCTTACCATCTTTCTTCATGTTGGCACCCTGCTCGCCCTCTTCCTCTATTTCCGCAACGATCTTCTCCGGTTGGCGCGGTCTATTTTTTTCCGTCCCGTCCCTGTTGAGAAAATGGGGAATTCCCTCTTCCCGCCCCAGGGCCGGGAACGGCATTATCTCGGTTTGATCCTCCTCGGCTCGGTTCCCACCGCGGCGATCGGCCTGGCCTTGAGAACCTATTCTGACGCCGCATCCGGCCAGCCGGCGATGGTCGGGTTTTTTCTCCTGGTCACTGCCGCGCTGCTGGCCGCCCCCCGGATCCTGCGACCCCATTCGGAGGGGAGTCCGATGATCTCTCCCTGGCAAGCCCTGGTCATCGGAGCGGTTCAGGGAATGGCGGTCCTGCCGGGGATTTCCCGGTCGGGCAGCACCATTGTCGCCGGAATTCTGCTGGGGATCGAAGGAAAGAACGCCGCCAGGTTTTCCTTTCACCTGTCGATCCCGGCCGTCCTGGGCGCTTTCATTCTGGAGGGGATCGGATCGAACGCCTGGCAGGCCTGGGCGGCTCCCCTGCCGTTGCTGGGCCTACTGATTTCGGCGGTCACTGGATTCGCCGCAATCGGCCTGTTGATGCGGGTGGTGGCCCGCCGCCGACTGGCAATGTTTTCTTACTATTGCGGCGCGGTCGGTCTCGCCGTCCTGGTGGTGAGTGCTTTCTCCATTCCGTGGTAGAATCACCATCCTCGATGGGCGAGTCTGCTGAATGGGAAAAACAATCAAGAAAAAGAGGAGTAGGTTCACCGAAGTAGGGGCGATCCTCCTGTTCGCCCTGGGACTCTACCTTCTGATCAGCTTTCTTTCGTATTCCTCTGCCGATCCAACCCTTTTCGACAGCCCCTCCGACTCTTCACCGGTGGCGAATCTCGGCGGCCGCATCGGCGCCAATCTGGCCGAGGCGGGATTCCAGCTTCTCGGACTGGCGGCGCCGTTGTTGCCATTTCTGTTCTTCATTTCCGGTTGGAATCGGTTCCGGAAAACGGAAACCGGATCGTCCCTGTCCCGCTCGATGGGCGGAATTCTTCTTTTCCTGGGCCTCTGTACCGCCCTACAGACCCTGGTGGGAGTCGGTTCGATTCCCGGCCAAGACCACAACGGCGGCGGGCTGGTCGGCCATCTCCTGACTAGGTGGTTGTTACCGGCCTTCAGCCGCGGCGGCCTGCTCCTCCTGGCTCTGGTGTTCCTGATCGTCGGTTTCCTGGTCGCCACCCGCCTGTCGTTGCGTGAGGTTTTTGCCGCCTTCCGCAACCGGTTCGGGAAATGGATGAAACGGCTGCGGGTACGGATCGCCCGCCGGGTGGAGGCCCGCCGCCGGGATCGCATGCGCGAAGCGGTGATCCGGAAACACCGGGAAATGACCTCCGGGGGGATGCGGGTCCCGGCAAAGGCGGCCCGAGCAAAGGGGCCGGTGAAGACACGGATCCTCCGCAAGGATAGCCCGCCCTCGAAGGTACCGGCCACTCAATCCCCCCTGCCCTTCCGGGAGGCGCCCAGCACCTATGCCCTTCCCCCTCTCAGCCTTCTGGAAGAACCGGTTGCGGAGGAGGCGGTCGACGACAAGGAACTGGTAGAAATCGCGCGCAAGATCACGTCCAGATTCCGGGAGTTCGGCGTGGAAGGATCGGTCCAGCAGATCCATCCAGGGCCGGTCGTCACCACCTTCGAATTCAAGCCGGAGCCGGGGATCAAATACAACCGGATCACCGGGCTGACCGAGGAGCTCTGCCTGGCGGTTCAGGCGGAGGCGATCCGGATCGATAGGATTTCCGGGAAATCGACCATAGGGATCGAAGTTCCCAACGCAAAACGGGAGATGATCACTCTGCGGGAGATTCTCGCCTCTCCCCGTTTCATGAATTCCCCCTCCCGCCTCACCCTGGCCCTGGGCCGCCGGATCCATGGTGAACCGTACCTGGCCGATCTGGCCACCATGCCCCATCTCCTGATCGCCGGGGCTACCGGCTCGGGAAAAAGCGTCACCCTTAACGCCATGATCAGCAGCATCCTGTTCAAGGCAACCCCGGATGAAGTCAAGTTCATCATGATCGACACCAAGCGGCTCGAGTTGGGTTTTTATCAGGATATCCCCCACCTGCTGACACCGGTCGTGACCGATCCGAAGAAAGCGGCCACGGCTCTTCGCTGGGCGACCCACCAGATGGAGCAAAGATACCGGCAGCTGGCCGACTGCGGGGTGCGCAGCCTCGAACAGTACAACCAGCTGCTTCTTGGCGATCGGCGACCGGCAACCAAGGGGAAAACCGGGGGAGAAGGGGCCGAGATCGAACCGATACCCTATCTGGTGGTGGTAATCGACGAGCTCGCCGACCT
>JAPUIV010000179.1 GCA_027296665.1 Acidobacteriota bacterium
TCGGGAAAAATTCAGGCTACCGGATGAGCCGTGTTCCCTACAGCAAGGAATGGTGCTGGATCAAGGTGTGATATCGGGAAAGAGGACCTCCTTCCTGAAATCCTAACTCCCCGAGTTGACAACTCCGCAACCGATCCGGCCACCGGCGTTCCCGGTTGGCTGGGTGGCCAGGTCATCCGCCCCCGCGTGCACGATGATGGCCCGGCCGACCACATTCGTGCCGGAAGGCCCGCCGATGGACCAGCGGCCGGTCCTCAGTGTCATCTCCCCATTCCCCTCGGAGTCAACCTCGAGGTTGCCGATGTCGCCGAGATGATGGGGAGGAGTGCCCCATTTGCCATGCGCCTCCTCGGTCGGATTCCAGTGTCCGCCGGCCGACTTTCCGTCGGCAGAGCTGCAGTCCCCGATTTCGTGGATGTGGATGGCGTGACTACCCGGGGAGACGTTTTCGACCAGGATGTGGAAAGTGATCTCGGTTCCGGTCGGTTCGAATCTCGCGGTCCCGGAAAGACCGGAATCTCCCTTCGCCTGAAGGACAGCGGTGGCCTGGTTTTCGGTGGTGGAAGGGGCGGCCTTGCCCTGGCTGGCCTGCCGGTCGCAACCGGCCGCCAGCAGGCAAAATATAACCGCCACAAATGGGGAAACCCCTCTGTAGATTTGCTGGTTCACTTGAACTCCTCCTTTTAAAGGTAAGGCCCCTGAAAAGGGCGCCCCAGTATACTCCCTCCACCCCCCTTGCACCTGCCATGCTGTGTTATAATCCGCAATCAAACTTCGAACCCTCTCCCGAGGAGAAATGGCCAAATCAATCCTTTCCGAGGCTCGGGTTCTCCTGGAGGCCTGCCCTCCCGCCCTGGGCGACCGGGACAAAGCCTATTCCGTCCTCCGCCGGAGCTTCTCCTGCTACAACTCCTTCCATTGCGTGAGCGTGCCGGACCTTCAGGATGACACCGAGTTCCGGCGTAAGAGGGACCGGGTGCCGAACGCCGAGTTCGCGGCGTGGCTCCGGGACCTGACCGAAAAACCCTTGAGTCTCTACAAGGTTACCGTATCCTGCAATGCTGCCGAGTTTGAAGCCTGGCTGGGCCACGCCAAATCCCTTGGATGCAATGACATCTTCCTGGTTGGAGGCGACTCGAGCCAGCGCAACCTCAAAGAGGGAGCTTTGCAGATCGATTCCGCCGGCGAGATTGCCCGGGCGCAAGGGTTTCAATGCGGCGGCATCATCATTCCCACCCGCAGGCAGCAGTTCGTGGGCAGGAAGGCCTCGGTAGATGAGGGAGATCGATTGGTGAAGAAGGTGCGGGAATCGAAGTTGAAGTTTTTCACCACCCAGATCCTGTACGAGAGCGAATGGATGTGTTGCCTTATCCTCGACATGGTTCGCCGGTTGCGTCCCGAGGAGTTGCCCAAGATTTTCCTGACCTTTTCCCCCTTCGTATGCCCCGAGGACATTTCCTTCGCCAGAAAAACCCTGGGAGTGCACATCCCGGGAGACGTGGAGAGGATGTTGATGGGGGCCCGGAGCATGCGGGAAGCCTCGATCACCTGTCTGGTCGGAGTCTGGGAGCGGATCTCCACCTTCGCCATGGAGATGGGGTTTCCGGGCGAGAAGCTCGGGGTGAACGTGGAGTATCTCGATTCCCGGAATCCCCGCAATGTCGATTCCGCCTTCGAGCTGGCCGAGGAATTCGGCCGGTTCCTGTCCAAGCGAAACTCCATTATCCCGCGCGCCACCTCCGCCTGAAATCAATCCGGAAACCTGTCCGACAACAATCCTGCTAAAGAAGACGTCCCCTCCCGGCGCGTTCCACGCGGGGAGGGGAAACGGGAAACCTGGCGATCCAGGTCAGATGGAGGGATCGTTATGGTAGGAGGAGTGGAGTGTCCTTGGGTGGGCGGTTTGCAGTTCCGGGTTCACACCTTCCAGTTTCTTGAGGACCGATTTGAGGATCCCGGTGGGAAACGAGATGTGGATCGACTCATCCTCCGAATCGACCATCACGAAAAAATGGCCATCCCGGATACCGACCCTCACGTGTTCATCGTCCCCCTCGACTTCCACAAAGGTCGTTTCGGGGAGGTTAACAATTTCCTGGATCGCCGCCCGGGCGGCAGGCCACCAGGGCTGCATTTCCCTGGCCGCTTCCCGCAGGCACTTGTCGGGCACCAGGCTCAGGACCACCGGTACCACCGCCGCGGGTAGTTTCAGCGAAATGTGGTTCCCGTCCCGCTCCATGACCTCCACGGCAATCGTTCCGGTCAGGTGGAAGGAAGCGGCGGTGTAGGCGACCACGCTGGTGGTGGCCACGAACAGGCTGCCGAGAACAATTCCAAGAATCAATCTTCCTCTGGAAGACATATCCAATCCTCCTATTCCATCGAGTTCTTGTAGTCGACCCAGATCCGTACCGACTCGTCTCCGTCCTGCACGGTCACCAGATCGCCTCCGCCCGATTCACCGAGGGCGCGGACTCCGGCGATGAGGTCGAGTTCGTCTTCCTCTCCCGATATCAGGGCGTCGACTACCTTTAGGGGGAGCCTGACATCAACCGTTTCCTTCCCTCCCTTGTCTGTCACTTTCACCACCAGGAAGTCACCCGATTTGGTCACTCGAACCGTCTGGTCATCTCCCTGGATGTTGACCAGTTCGGCGTCGCCGGTTTTCCGGACCGCCTCCAGGATGCCGCGGATGTCGATCTCCATGTCGCCGACTTCGTTGATCAACTCGCTCAGGTCCAGTTTGCCATGGTGAAACATCTCGATTTCCACGAGCGGGAGGACCGCCTCCGCCAGGCTCAGCGGAATGTTCACCCGGACCGTTTCACCCCCCTCTCCGCCCTCAATTACCTTGATGTGGAGCCAGGGGCTCTTTTCGGCCGCCAGTGCCATGGGAGCGGCCAGGGCCAGGGCCAGGATTCCGATTATTGCCTTGCGTTGCATCGATTCCCCTCCTCCCGAAACAGATTCGGTATTTATTGCCATGTTCATGGTTAATAAACGTTCCCCTGGGCCCGCCGGTTCCCCTTTTTTCCCGCGGGATCCGAGGGACCGCGGCAGGAACCTCTCAAGTCCAATAATTTCATGAACTTATCTGGTGTTTCGTGATGGAAATGAAGACGAGATGGTTCTGGGATCGGGGGTGGCGGGGGTCAACTGGGGGCGGGCTGATTATTGGGTTTTTTCCAGTCGATCTTGTCGCCGCTTGAGCTCACGGTCGCCATGTTGTCGAGGTTGCATATCGGGCAGACGAAATAGACCTGGGTATCCCCGGAGGCATCCTGTTCCTCCTTGAGAACCACCATGGGGAATTCACAGGCGGCGCAGTTGGGAGGATTGTTGACCAGGGCGTCGACCTGTTCTGGCTTCTGGGGGGACCTGGCCTGACGTTCCTGCTTTTCCGTAGCCTCCTCGAGAATCTGGAAAACCGCCTTCCGGACCTGCTCCAGGTTCTTCTGAAAGGTATCGTTCTCCGTCTGCACATCCCGGTGTATCTTCTGGATCTGTTCCTGGTACTGGCGGAGCATCGCCCCGAGCCCCTTCCTGAACTTGTCACTCTCGGCAGCCAGGGTCTGGTGGATCCGTTCCAGCCGTTCCTGTTGCTGGGTTCCCAGCTTGTTGAAAGCCGATTTGATTGCCTGTTCCTTTTTTCCCATTCCTGGACTCCCTAGTTAATATGGTCTCGGGAAGGCCGGGATCAAGGCGGGAGGGAAAATGGGGTATGCTAGGCGAAATTTTCATGGGAGGAGCCAATGCACAGCGAGACGGAAACCGAAGGAGGTGCTGCGGTAGGGGGGAACCGGCTGGAGGGGCGGGTCTGGCCCCGGCGCCGGGTCCTCAAGGCAATCACGGCCGTGGGAGTGGGGTCGGCCGTTTTCGGACGGGCCCTGGTCGCCTTGGCGGCGGAGAAGATGCGCCTGACCCCGAAAATGATCCGCCAGGCGGAATGGGTCTCGGGGATCGACCTGGACCAGGAAAAACGGGATCTGATGCTGGCGGGGGTCAATGAGACCCTCGAGAGTTTCAACGAGATACGCAAGATCGAGATCGACAATTCCGTCGCGCCCGCCCTCTATTTTTCCCCGGATCCCGGCCGGCGGGAGTCCCGCTCGGAACCGCCTGCGCGGATGATGAAGAACCGGCCGGCCCGGGGGGGTAGCCTTTCCCGCGGGGATCTCCCATTCGCCACCCTCACGGCACTGGCAGGGCAGATCCGGTCACGGCGGATCTCTTCGGTAGAATTGACCCGGTACTACCTGGAGCGCCTTCGGACCCACGATCCCGTCCTCAAATGCGTCATCAATTTCACCGAGAAGCTGGCCCTGGAGCAGGCGGAAAGGGCCGACAAGGAGATCTCCGCCGGCCGCTACCGCGGGCCTCTTCACGGGATCCCCTGGGGGGTCAAGGATCTGCTGGCGGTGCCGGAATACCGGACCACATGGGGCGCCGTTCCCTACCGGGAGCAGGTTCTCTCCGAGAAGGCGGCGGTTGTCGCCCGCCTGGAGGAGGCCGGCGCGGTCCTTCTGGCCAAGCTTTCGGTCGGGGCCCTGGCCTGGGGGGATGTATGGTTTGGCGGGACCACCAAGAACCCCTGGAACACGGAGCAAGGATCCAGTGGGTCCTCCGCGGGGCCTGCCTCCGCGACCGCGGCCGGCCTGGTCGGATTCGCCATAGGAACGGAAACCTGGGGCAGCATCGTCTCCCCCTGCACGCGGTGCGGGGTGACCGGCCTGCGGCCCACCTTCGGCAGGGTGAGCCGGGCGGGAACCATGGCCCTGGCCTGGAGTATGGACAAGATCGGCCCCATCGCCCGTTCGGTGGAAGATTGCGCCCTGGTGTTCGATGCGATCCGGGGGGCCGATCCGGCCGATCCGACCGCGGTCGATAGGCCCTTCGAGTGGCCTTTCTCCGGAGATCCGAAGGAACTGAGGGTCGGGTACGTCAAATCGTTGTTCGACGAGGACCGCACCGGTTTCGCCGACGATGAACCGGGCAAGGCCGACCTGCGCGAATGGCAGGAATTCGACAACCGGACCCTGGAGACCCTGCGCCGGATCGGATTCCGTCTCCAGCCGATCGAACTTCCCGACAAGTATCCGGTGAGCGCTCTATCCTTCATTCTCACCGCGGAGGCGGCGGCCGCCTTCGACGACCTGACCCGCTCCGGCCGGGATGATCTCCTGGTCCGCCAGGTGGCCGACGCGTGGCCCAACGTCTTTCGCCAGGGCCAGGTGGTGCCGGCGGTGGAATATATCCGGGCCAATCGGATCCGGACCCTGGTCATGCGGGAGATGGAAAAGATGTTCGAGGAGATCGACGTCTACGTCTGCCCCTCCTTTGGCGGGAGCAATCTGCTGTTGACCAACCTGACCGGCCACCCCTCGGTGGTGTTGCCGAACGGTTTCCGTTCCTCGAACGGTACGCCGACCAGCATCACATTTCTCGGCAAGTTGTTCGGCGAGACTCAGGTGCTGGCGGTGGCCGATCTATACCAGAAGGAAACCGATTTCCACCTGCAGGAGCCGCCCCTGAAGGCATGATGGGGGCAGGTCACTTTTGAAATGATGACAAATGTTCCTCTCAATCCAATAAAGGAGGTGGTTGCATGTCCATGATCGCAAGGGTGCTCATTGGGTTGGCCGCTCTGGGATTCGTTCTGGCAGTGTTTGTATCTCTGCTATGGCCGATCTTCGGCATTGCAGCTGAAGGATTCTCGCGGGCTTCCAGCAACTTGGCGCTAATTGCCATTGCACTGTTGATCTGCTCCAAGCGGGGATCCACGCCCATATAGGGGTTTGCGAAAGACCGAAATGCAACAAAAAGCGGGCGCGACCCAGCGCGGTTGCGGAGGTGTTTCTAATGAAGCGTAGAAATCCACGAATCACCACTGCCGTCATACTTGGTATCCTGGGTGCCATTCTGAGCATCCCGGTAGTTGACTACCTTCGAGACTATCTTCAAGGTCGCGAGGACCGGTTCCTCTACCCTCTCGGATTTGAGTCTGGCCTCACGGGTACGCCATCCGGGTGGGTGTTGTCATTCCTCGTTGCTGTTGCATTCATTATTTTCACCATCAAGGGCATACCAGCCGTGGCCGAGACCTGGCGTGAGGTCTCGTTCCTAAAGGTTTTGTCGATTTATGCTGCAATAGTCGCAGCCATTGTGGAAGAGGCCTTTTTCCGCCGCATGGTAATGGATATGGTTGCTCACGCCGAGGGCGCTGTTTGGTTGCAAATCACAGTATCTGCTGCGACGTTTGGTGTCGCCCATGCTTTATGGGGTCTGATAAAATTCAGCTTAGACGCAGCGCTGAAGACGACCATTGCCACCGGCATCATGGGTTTCGCGCTGGCAGTAGTCTACGTAGTCAGTGACCGAAGTCTCGCGCCGTGCATCGTTAGCCATTTCCTGATAACAGCAACCCTTGAACCCGGTCTCATGATCGCGGCGGTAACTGGCCAATGGGGTCGGAGAACCGCTCGTGCTTGAGGAATCGCAGTTCGAGTCAGACCGTCCTGGGGGCTGGCTCTGGTTGGCGCTGGTTGTCGTGTTGCTGTCTCCTGTTGCATGTAAGACATTGGCACCCAGGGCAAATGGAGACCTGGGACGCTCGTTCTCAGAAGCCGAAGGACTCTTCCACCAGAACCCGCTGTGGCTCGGCGCCGATGCTGCGCTGTCGATCCCACTCGATAGCGACCGCACTCTCTGGCTGTTTGGTGACACCTTCGTCGCTACATCGGAGGCCCATTCGCGCTCCCAGTCAGAAATGGTGCGGAACACCATTGCAATCCAAGTCGGACACGATCCACGCACTTCATTGATGGAGTTCCATTGGCGACAAGATCCGGATGGTTCACCGGCGTCCTTCTTTCCGGAGAAGGAGCCGTATTGGTATTGGCCCGGACACGGAATCCGACTTGCCGAAGGGCCGCTCGTCATATTTCTTTACAAGCTTGTTGGAACACCCGGCCAGGGTCTTGGCTTCGCGAGTGCTGGGTACGCTCTCACAGTGATCGATGACCCGGATGAGCCGGTAGAAAAGTGGGAACCTCGCGTGGTCGATGCCGCCCTGAGCCCCTTCGACGCGGTGCCCGCCACGGCCGTGATTCGAGACGGCCCTTACGTCGTCGCACTTGCCATCCGGCAAGAAGGAACGCACGCTGGCGCGCTCGTTCGATGGTTAGCGGCCTCACTTGCGCAAGGTGATGTCGGCGGCGCAGAGTGGTGGGACGGCCCTGGCCGGGGTTGGGTCCCTGAACCCGCACTCGGACCTGGTGGCCCGGAATTCGTCCTGGATGATGCGGGTGCCGAGTGTTCAATTCATTGGGACGCTGGAACTAGGTCCTTCATTCATGTAGCAAGTTATGGCTTTGGTGCCTCGACGATTGGACTGCGAACGGCACCCTCTGTTACAGGCCCATGGAGTTCCCCAATCCAAGTGTATCGTCCTCCCGAATCGGACGGTTCGCGACCTTTTGTGTACGCTGCAAAAGCACATCATGAGCTCATTGGCCCGGACCCGGCAGATCTTGTCATTACCTACGCCACTAATAGTTTCGATTTTGCTGATCTTTTCACGAAGAAAGGCCAACGATCCCTATACTGGCCTCGATTCGTTGTCGTGCAAATTGGCCAGTAGCCCCCTGTGTCAGGATAGTTGCCGCTTGAGTTGATCGGCTAGCAGCAGTGGCGGGTGTCGTTCGCCTTGAGAGGAAGTGGATTCAATGTCCCCGGAAATCTGGTGGATGATCCTGATCGTTTTCCTGTGGATCCTGGCAGGAACCATGGTCCTGCTGGGGATCGCCGGGACGATTCTGCCCGGGCTGGCGGGTTCGCCTTTCGTGTTTCTCGGCCTGCTGATCGTCGCCTGGATCGACCGGTTCGAGAAGGTCGGCTGGGTGACCCTCACGGTCCTCGGCATCCTCACCCTCCTTCCCCTGGGAATTGACTATATAGCCGTCGCCCTGGGGGCCAAGCGCCTCGGCGCCAGCCGCGAGGTGGTGGCCGGGGCAGTCCTCGGGGTTATCGCCGGCATCTTCTCCGGTCTGATCGGATTGATCGTCTTCCCGTTCCTGGGCGCGGT
>JAPUIV010000018.1 GCA_027296665.1 Acidobacteriota bacterium
GGCGGCGTCCTGCTCGGCCACCGACACCGATTTCGCAATCTATGAAGGCACCATGGGAGATTTCAACAGCCACCTTCCGGTTTTCTGTAGCACCGGCGGGGCGACCGCCCTTACCTTCACTCCGGCCGCGGAAAGCACCTATTACCTCGTGGTGCCAAAAAACCTCGACCGCGAGGGCTCATACGGAACCGGCAAGCTCGGAGCGGAGCGGCCGCGGAGCGACCTCGCCTGCCTTTTGCAGGCGACCGGCACCTGCCCATAGCCTTCTAGGCGGCAGGGCGGGAAAATGAAGAAAAAGCCTCCTGCAGGAAAGAGGGGGATGGGAGGACTCCATCGCAGGCCAGATGGCGGATCCGAAAGACCCGGCGGCAGATCGACCCCCCTTCTTCTGCCCGGACTATTCCGGAGCGATCACCAACGAGGAGTTCGAGGATCTGTACGCCTACCTGGAATCGCTAGCGCCCAAACGGAAGAAATGGAAGGTCCGGTGACCGGAAAAGGAGACACCCGCATGCGCAATCTGCCGTCAATCATGTTGGCTTTTTTTGCCGCTCTCATGCCGGCATTGGCCGCTAATTTGACCTGCAGTCATTCCGAATCTAAAATAAAATCGATTCAATGAGAGTAAAAACTCACATTTTGATCTTGACGGCTCTTTTTCTCTCCCTGGGCTGTGGCAGGGGCGGGGAGCAGGATCTCGACCTGGGCAGGATGGAAGCGGTCGAGGAACTCTCCGAATCCCTCGCAAACGATCTCCTTGCCCTGTCAATCGCCCTCCGCAAGAAAGACCTTCACACCATCCAGACTTACTTCGAAGAAAATGTAGTCGGCCCATCCCTACCGGTCCGTTCCGGACCCTTGGAACAACAGGTGAAGTGGATCTCCCGGCACGGATGGAGCGGGGATGCCAACCCGGCACGGTCCCGGGCGCGGGAGGAGATCCTTTCCGAGATTGAAATCTTGCTGAATCATTTCTCGGTCCTCGAGGACGCTCGCATCAAGGTTAAGGAAGCCGAATTCCCCGAGGAGGGAAAAGGGAGGGCCCGGATCTCCATCTTTCTCATCGGCAGGGACACCGCGGGACGAAGGGAGTGGTGCAAGGGCGGGGGCTGGATCGAGGTGGTCCGGCCGGGAGGAGGGAACTGGCGGATCCGGAGCCTGGACCTGGATGGACTGGAATCGCAGGTGGCCGATATCGATCTGTTCTCGGAGGTGGCTTTGCCCGCCGGCGTTGCGGCGATCTTTCCACCGTTTGGAGTCGCCCCGAATCTGGGATTCGCCTCGCACGGCGCGGCGGTCGCCGATATCAACAACGACGGACTTCTGGATATCGCCGCCACCGGAGTCGACACAAACTACCTGTACTTGAACCTGGGAGACGGCCGCTTTCGCGATATCTCCAAGGAGTCCCTGGTGGCCTACGCCCCCCCCGGCACCGGGCCGGTTTTCCTCGATTTTGACAACGATGGAGATCCAGATCTGTTTTTCGCGGCGGTCGGGAGGCAGATCCTCATGGAAAACCGCCCCGACCCGGACGGGGGAATCCGGTTCTGGAACATCTCCGACCTGGCCAACGTGGATGTCTCCACGGTAGGATTCAGCGCGGTGGCCGCGGACGTGAACGGCGACGGATTCACCGACATTTATGTCGCCTCCTATAACCGCTATGGAGAAGTATTTCCCAACAAATGGTACCGGGCGACCAACGGGACCAGGAACCTCTTGCTCATGAACCAGGGGGACGGAACCTTTCTGGAGGCGGGGGCCGAATGGGGGGTCGACGACGAAAGATGGAGCTACGCGGCAGGATTCATCGATCTGGACGGCGATTCCGATCAAGATCTATACGTGGCCAACGATTTCGGAGAAAACGCCCTGTTCCGGAATGACGGCGATCACTTCACCGAGGTGGCGAAAGAGTTCGGCCTGGTCGATCCCGGATTCGGAATGGGTGTTTCGTTCGGGGATTTCGATAACGACGGGGATCTCGATCTCCACGTCACCAACATGTCCTCCACCGCCGGCGCCCGGATCCTCGGCCGGCTCTCTCCCGCGACACTGCCGGACAGGGAACTCCTGGCAAAGCTCGCCTCCGGAAATAGCCTCTACGAGAACCTCGGTGGCGGAAAATTCCTGGAGGTGGCTGCCCGTTCGGGAATCCTTGCCGGAGGCTGGGCCTTCGGAGGAGGATTCATCGATTTCGATAATGACGGGTGGGAGGATCTCTATACCCCGAATGGCTTCATCTCGGGGAAATCGATGAAGGATACCTGAAGCCTTTTCTGGCGCCACGTCGTGGCCGCCTCCGCGGATATTGAACCGGCCGGAAACCCCGACTACACCGACCGCCATCTGGATGCCATCTTCAACGAAGGGTTCTCCTTCAGCGGGTACGAACGGGACATGCTTTCCCTGAATCTCGGCAAGGGAAAATATTTGAACATCTCGGGGGTTTCGGGCACCGATTCGATCTCCGACGGACGGGGCTCTATTTTCGCCGATTTCGACAACGACGGAGATCTGGACATCTTTATGACCTCCGTCCAGGGTGAGGCCCATTTTCTTTTCCGGAACAATGTCGGCGAAAGAAATGCCTTCATCCGTGTACAACTGGAGGGCCGGGAAAGCGGTTTCGACGCCTACGGAGCGGTCGTCCGGGTGAAGACATCCTCGGGCCTGCTGACGAAGATCAAAGCGGGGGGCAGCGGCTTTCTCTCCCAGAACGATCCCCGTCTCCTGTTCGGCCTGGGAAAGGATCAGGAGGCGGAATGGGTCGAGGTAACCTGGCCGGCGGGCCGGACCCAACGGTTCGAACATGTTGCCGCCGGCAGCGCCATCCGGATCGTTGAAGGAGACTCTCTTCTCGAACAGATCGCCGAGGCGAGATTCAGGCTCGTCGATCCCCTTTCCCGAAGGGAGGAGATCCTGGCCCGGACCGGATTTCGAAAGGGAGAACCGTTCCCGGATCTGCTCCTCCGGGACCTCGATCAGGGGGAATCGAGACTTCGCGACCTGATCCGATCGGATCGGATGACCCTGGTCAATCTCTGGGCGACCTATTGCCTTCCCTGCCAGGCGGAAATGCCGGTGCTTCAATCGATGCAGAAGGAATTCCTCAAGGCGGGGATCGATCTCATTGGCGTGAGCATCGACGTGGCAACCGTTGGGGGTGTATCTGGGTTCCTGGAAAAATACGGTATTACGTATCCGATCTACACGATGGACGAAAACTCCCTTTCGGATCTCTTCGAGCGCGGCGAGGTGATGATCCCGATCTCCTTTCTGCTCGACGGCCAGGGGCGCATCATGGACGTTCTGGCCGGCTGGTCCGGAGATTCGCGGGAAGAGCTGGAACGGTTCATCTCCCTCGCCGGCCGTTGAACCCGGCCCTCAGATCCGGGAAAGCATCTCCAACGTCCGATCGATCTCTCCCTCGGTGTTGTACAGATGGGGGCTGAACCGTATGGTTCCCCTCCGCAAGGCCGCAAAGATACCCGACTCTTTCAAGGTCCGGTGGATCGCAACATTCCGGTCCCGATCCTTGTGGGAAACCAGAATGAGGGTCGAACGGGAGGAGCCGGTCCGGGGGCTGAGGAGATCGAATCTCCGGCGGTCCAGACCGTCCAGAAAGCGCGAAACCAGATGGTTGTCATGCCCCGCTACCCGATCGATGCCCCGTTCCAGCAGGTATTCCAGCGAGGCGGTCCAAGCCTTGAAGTTGAAGAAATTGGCGGTGCCGAAAATGTCGTAACGCCGGGCGCCGAGGTCCTTCCTGATCGTCAGTTCCCGCTCGGTTCCCAGGTCGTCCGCGTCCTGCATCGCCAGCCAGTAGGCCTGGTTGTACTCGAGCGACTCGCGCAGGGCCGGCCGAATCCAGCAGAACCCGGTGCCGTACGGCCCGCAAAGCCATTTGAAACCAACACAGGTTAGGGCGTCCACGTTCATTCCGGAGAGATCCAGGGGGCGGGCCCCCAGTCCCTGGGAAGCGTTCAGCACGAAGGCTACCCCGCGGTCCCGGCAGATCGACCCGAGGAGTCCTTCATCCACTGCATAACCGGTGAAGGAGTGCACCCATGTAGTGCAAAACACCCGGGTGGCCGGGGAGATGTTCCTGGCCAGATCCTCGACTCCTATCACCGCCCCCCGGGGCCGGATCTGCCGGACCGAGACCCCCCGGCGTTCGAGACCCAGCCAGGGAAGGATGGTGGAAGGAAAATCGTCCCGCACCAGAAGGACTTCATCCCCCGATCTCCAGGGGTAGCCGTTCGCCAGCAGGTGAAGCCCGTAGGAACTGCTGTTGGCGAGGATCACCTCCTCCGCGGGCGCCCCGATGAGACGCCCAAGAATCCGTCTCAATCGGGAGGGAACGGAGCCGAATCGTTCCGTAGTCATTTCCCAGGGATGAAGTTTCCATGAGATCGCCTCCCGCGCCTCATCCGCCGCGACACGAGGGAGAGCTCCCTGGTGGGCCGTGTTGAGCCATACCTCCCCCTTCGTCAGATCGAAATCTCCGGTGAAGTCTTCCACGAAAAAATCCTGCCACACGTTCGCCGGGGAGTCAAACCGCACTGACATCGGGCTATTGCCCAGGATATGGACTCCGGTATAATTGGCCAAAGCGTTTATCGGTGGAAGGAGACCATGCCTACCATTCTCGTGGTGGATGACGATGATGCCGACCGGGAACATGTCCGTCACTGCCTGGAGGGTCTGGATAACCTGGAAATCCTCTTTGCCCGCGAGGGAGGAGAGGCTCTGGAACAGATCTCCAGACGACTACCCGACCTGGTCTTGACCGATCTCCTCATGCCGGGAATGGACGGCCACGATCTCGTGAAGAGGATCCGGAGCGATTTCCCCCTGGTTCCGGTCCTGCTGATGACCTCCCAGGGTTGCGAACAGATTGCCCTCGGAGCTCTCAGGGCGGGCGCGGCAAGTTACGTGCCCAAGAACGACCTCGGCAATGACCTGGTGGATACGGTGGAGCATGTCCTCACCTTCGCCGAGGCAAGAAGATCCCGAAGGACGGTTCTCGGATACCTGGAACACTCCGCGACCGAATTCCATCTCGAAAACGATCCTTCCCTGATATCCCCCCTGGCAGGGTATTTCCAGGAAAATCTTGAACACCTGGGATTCGGCACCGAAACGGTTCGAACCCAGGTGGGAGTGGCCATCATGGAAGCTCTTTCCAATGCCATGATCCACGGCAACCTGGAGATCGGTTCGAAATTGAAGCATCTGGATCGGGAAAAGTACCAGGGGATCTTGAACCGCCGCCGGCAACAGCACCCCTATGCCGGCAGGAAGGTCCGATGCAGCTCGCGGGAATCGAAGGAAAGGATCGAATACACCATCCGGGATCAAGGGCAGGGATTTGATCCCGCCTCCCTGCCCGATCCCACCGCTCCCAAAAATGTTCTTGGAGTCGCCGGCCGGGGAATCCTGTTGATCCGGACTTTCATGGACGAGGTCGAATTCAACAAGAAAGGGAATGAGATCAGGATGATCAAGAACGGTCTCCCCGGCCCAGCCGCTAGTTGAACCGGGCGGGGATCAATTGCTCCGGCGGATCCCGAGATTGAGGATCTTCTGCAATAGATCCTCGAACGGAATGTCTATGTGGGCAGCCGCCGAAGAAAACTCCTCGTCTTCCGCTAGATCGGGATTCGCGTTCACTTCCAGAAAGAAGAGCTTCCCATCCGCCGTCAAGCGATAGTCAACCCGGGCGTATCCGTCCAGCTCGAGGGTCCTGTAGATCCGCTTGCTGTTGTGGGCGATATGCTTTTTCAGTTCTTCCGAGATCCCGGTGGCAAAGCGATGATTGATCCCCCTGAGTTTCTGGTAATCGAGGTTGTGCTTCGCACGGGCTGTGGCAATTGGCAATGAGGATTCCGCCTTCTTTTTGAACACCAACTCCCAGGTCGGGAAGACCTGCAGGCGCTGGTTCCCCAGGATCCCGACATACAGTTCACGGCCGTCAATGTATTCTTCCGCGATTGCGTCGGTGCAAATATTTTTGTGAATGAAGGAGACCCGCTCGGCGAGTTTTTCTTCACTATCCACCACCGAAGCCTGGGAGATCCCCAGCGAGGAGTGCTCCATCAAGCTCTTCACGATGACCGGGAATGTCAATCGCCGGGGTTTGCGAACGCGCCGACCCCGGGGAAACACGGCGAATCCCGGCACACGGATCCGATGGTAGGCCAGCATCTTCTTGGCAAGAGCCTTTCCCCGGGAGAGAACAAGTCCGCGGGGATTGCAGCCCGTATAGGGGACTTTGAGGAGTTCGAGATAGCCCACCACGTGCTGGTCGTACACCGCCTCTCCCTGGAACTCCTCCAGGAGATTGAAAACGATGTGTGGCTTCCAGTTCTCCACCGATTCCCGGATCGGCAGCAACTCGTGCTGAACCCCCAGGGGGGTCACCTCATGCCCCATCGCCCGCAAGGTGGAAACAATGTCGTATTCAGTTTTCCACTCATTCATCTCCTTCTGGGAGAACCCCTTGAGGTCGTCGGGGGGGACCACTTCGGGATGCATGAGAACGAGGACTCGAAGTTTTCTCATAAGGGAATCCATTCCCTGTGACTCTGATTGTACAGGTAGTGCATCGTCCTTACCGTGAGCATGACGGCGAAGTCCATGCGGATCTGATCGGAAGAGCCGGCCGCCCGGAGTTTCATTTCCCGGCATCGGGCAATCATGTCCTCGAGTATGGTGTCGAGGGTGTACTGATACTCTCCTGTCCACTTGGAGACCATTTTTCGGATCTCCGAGCGGTTCCGTCGAAGAAAGGTGGAGGCGGGCGCCAAATTCCGGTTTCCCGAATCTCCGGTGAAGAGGCGGCGGAGATCCCGGTCCCAGATGTGGGGGCCCTCCACCTCGTACCGGGCGCGTCGCTCCCGGTAGTGTTCTCCAAGAGTCTTCTTGATACGGGAAAGAGGATCGACCTTCGCCCTTGAATTCACCAGGGGCGGAGTATCCTTGATCTCCTCCATCAGTTCTTCGCAATATTCGAGCTTTCGCAGGGCCGGCCAGTACGAGTACTGCTTCCTCCAATCGTGCCGGGGCCGCAGCCATACCGCAAAGGTTTCGGCGAAATCCTCGTCCGGGTGGCTTTGCCCGTACCACCACCTGAGATTGTGCACGAACCGCTTGCTGATGGGGTTTGGCCGGTAATATTCCGGATATTTCTTGGAGGATTTTCCGAATAATCCTTGCCACTTCCGGCGCCGGTGCAGCCAGTATGCCTGTTGAATGGTATGTCCCGCCTCATGCCGGAGGATCTTCATGCAATCGAGGCGTTTTTCTCCTTCGACCTCCAGCATCTGGCTGCGTTCCAGTTTCATGAGCCGCAGATGGGTCAGGTAAAAAGGAACGGCAAAGCCGGGGATGCCGTCGGGTGAGAACCAATCATCCGAAAGCCATACGTGGGGGCGAAGCCTCAATCCCCTCGTTTCCATCTCCTTGTACAGGAGGTTCACGCACGTTTCGACCATCGTGCCCTCGACGGTGACCCTGAGTTCGCGAATGGGAAGTTCGAGAAGTTTCTGATCGGACCAATTCCGCCACTTGAACCTGCGATTCGACATCGTGTTCCCTGGTAAAGGATTCCCCCCGATCATCAAATGTAGTGATTCAATGTCTCATACGCCAGAATCAAGAATCATGGCTATCCCTCTTCCCTGGCATCCCCCCCGCCCTCGAAATAAAAAGCGCCGGGCGCCGGGCGAACCGGCCTGCCAAGCCATAGGGGGCGCCGCAACGGGCCGGGGGCGGAGCGGGCCATCTTCTTCCACCGCCGGTATACCTCCATCGATTTTTCGGTATCGACCTCGATGTCGCCGTACCTGTCATCCAACCTTCCTTTCTCCATGCGTACCTTCTGGTGCCAGCATGAGACATCCGGAGGCGATCGACTTGGTCCAGAGGTAGGCCGAAACTTTTCCGCCCCAGGAACCCATATGGGTCTGCCCGGTGCCGTATACACCGAGAGAACCGTCCTGGAGCGGAGCCTCATCCAATCCGCCCCTCCCATCTTCCGGGTCCGGAGAACGGGCGATGACCGGTTCGCCCGGGTGAATCCCGGGCTCACGCGCTTGACTCCAGAGATAGGAATCGCCGTTTGTAGTCGCCGCCGGCGTGAGCGAGGCGGTGTCGGCGTCTATGTAAAAGAGATTGGGCCGGGTTCCCTTTTCCGGTTTGCGCACCTGGACCTGTTCGGTCCGGATCAAATGAGCGATCTCGGTCGCCGGATCGTCCATGTCGCCGGCGATGATCGCCTTTTCGGGACAGACTACCGCGCACGGCGGTGCCAGATTCACTTCGACGCGGTGCGCGCAAAAATTGCATTTGGCCGCCGTGTTGGTGTCGGGATCGATGTAGAGGGCATCGTAAGGACACCCTTGAAGGCAGGCCTTGCATCCGATGCACCGGTCCGGATCGAAATCGACGATGCCATCTTTCCGGGTGAACAGGGCTGTTGTCGGACAGATTGCCGTGCAGGGCGCGTTGGCGCAATGGTTGCACCGCAGAACGCTGAAGAAGCGCCGGGAGTTGGGAAAATCCCCCTTTTCAATCGCCTTGACCCAGGTTCGGTTAACTCCCAGGGGAATGTCATGTTCCGCCTTGCAGGCCACCGAGCAGGCATGGCACCCGATGCATTTTCGATTGTCGATGACGAAACCGTAGGTCATTCCGCACCCTGCAAGCAGGTA
>JAPUIV010000180.1 GCA_027296665.1 Acidobacteriota bacterium
GAATGACTTGACAGTACCGATCCCCTCGAATAGAATTCCTACCGTTGGAAACCGCCAAGGCGGTGTAGCTCAGCTGGTTAGAGCACGCGGCTCATATCCGCGGCGTCCGGGGTTCGAATCCCTGCACCGCTACCATCATCCGCGGTTCCCACCCCACGTCTTACTGGAGATTCCCCTTGAAGCCAATGAATCAGTTTTTCGGCACCTTGAAGCGGTACCGGATGGTGGCCCGGGGGGACCGTGTCGTGGTTGCCGTATCGGGTGGTCCCGACTCCGTCGCTCTTTTCAACCTGTTTCTCGAGGCGCGGGCATCGCTCGATCTCCGACTGGCGGTGGCCCACCTGAATCATGGAATCCGGGGCCGGGAAGCGGATCGAGACGAGACGTTCGTCCGCGCCATGGCGGCCGACCACGAGCTTCCCTTCTACTCGGAACGTTTGGTCCCGGGCAGCCTCGAGGGCGGCGGGTCGCTGGAGGAGAGGGCGAGAAATGAACGGTACCGGTTTCTCCGTTCCGTTCGGGATCGGTTCGGGGCGGCCCGGATCGCGGTCGGGCACCACCGGGACGACCAGGCCGAAACCTTCCTCATGCGGCTTCTCCGGGGTTCGGGACGCCTCGGGCTCGGATCGATCCCCCCCGTCCGGGGTGAGTACCTGATCCGGCCCTTGATCGAAATGACCCGGGAAGAGATCCTGGAATACCTCCGGCTCGGCCGGCATCCCTACCGGGAAGATTCCTCCAACCAGGATCGGCGTTTTCTTCGCAACCGGATCCGGAAAGACCTTCTTCCCTTGCTCGCCAGCCAGTACAACCCATCGATCTCTGCCGTTCTTTCCGGGACGGCCGACCGGCTCCGCGAGGAGGAATGCTTTCTCGACACAGAGACCCGGAAAGCCTTCCTCAAGGTCATGGGAGAGAAGGATCGGCCCGGCCTGTCGGTGTCGGAATGGAAAAAGGCGCCAGCCGGCCTGCGCAAACGCATCCTGGTTGCGGCCCTGGAGCATTGGCTCGGTTCGAGGCGACCGATTAATTCCCGGCATATCGACGCCATCCAGGCCCTGATGGAGGAACGATCCGAGGGACATTCAGTGACCCTGCCCGGCCGGAACCGGGCCAGACGGAACGGCGATTGGATCGAATTTCACCGACCCGGCACCCCTGCCCAGCGGCCCTCGACCTTTCGTCTCCTCCTCCCGGTACCGGGCTACTGCCGTTTGCCGGATCCGGGTCCGGTCCTCCGCTGCCGCCTCCTCCCCCGGGATCAGTTCCGGGGCGACCTTCGATCCGGCGGCCGGGATAGGGTGTTTCTGGATGCCGATCGGCTTCATCCGCCCCTGGTCATCCGCACCCGGGAAGCGGGTGACCGTTTCCTGCCATTCGGGGCGCCGGGCGGGAAGAAGCTCAAGGATTTTTTTATCGATCGGAAGGTTCCGGCCGGAATGCGTGATGTCTGGCCTCTGGTCACCAGCGATGAGGAGATCGTCTGGGTCGTCGGCTACCGGATCGGCGACCGGTACCGGGTCGACCGGTCGACCCGGAATATCCTCATCCTGGAACAGGAGGCCAGAAACGGGATCTTCTTCGGACCGGGGAGGAGCCAACCCGGATCGATCTCTCATTGAAAACCTTCCAGTAAAAGGATATGTTTAGGTGATATGGTACGGGGTTCTTCCGCCAGAACCCCGGGAGGGAGTCCTTGAACAGCTTCATAAAAAATATCTTGTTCTGGTTGGTTGTCGGCCTGGCCATTGTCGTCGTCTGGCGGCTCTATTCCCAGCATCAGCCTCGCCCCACGGAGTTGACCTTCAGCGAATTCTTCGAACAGGTCGAATCCGGGGAGATCAGCGAAGTGGTGATCCGGGGGCCCGAAATCGAGGGCCAGCTAAAGAGCCTCGACGCCACGGGACAGCCCCGCACATTCCAGACTTACGCTCCCGAATACGACCAACTGGTCGACGAACTCCGGAAATACGGGATCAAGATCACCGCCCAGAAGCGGCGCGAATCGAACTATCTGATCACAATTCTTTCCTGGGCGCCGATCCTGATCTTCGCCGGCATATGGATATTCTTCATGCGCCAGATGCAGAGCGGCGGGAACAAGGCTTTGTCATTCGGTAAGAGCAAGGCCCGGCTATCCTCGACCCAGGGGAAAAAGGTGACCTTCAATGATGTCGCCGGCGTGGACGAGGCCAAGGGAGAATTAGAGGAGATCATCGAATTCCTCAAGGAACCGCAGAAATTTCAGAAGCTGGGAGGCAAAATCCCCAAGGGTGTATTGCTCATGGGACCTCCCGGCACCGGTAAGACCCTGCTCGCCAAGGCGATTTCCGGCGAGGCGAACGTTCCCTTCTATTCGATCTCGGGATCGGACTTCGTCGAAATGTTCGTCGGGGTGGGCGCCTCCCGGGTCCGGGACCTGTTCGAGCAGGGGAAAAAGCACGCTCCCTGCCTGATCTTCATTGACGAACTGGATGCCGTGGGACGGCACCGCGGCGCCGGTCTCGGCGGGGGTCACGACGAACGGGAGCAAACCCTGAACCAGCTCCTGGTGGAAATGGACGGATTCGAATCGAACGAAGGGGTCATTCTCATCTCCGCCACCAACCGCCCCGACGTTCTGGACCCCGCGCTGCTCCGGCCCGGACGATTCGATCGGCGGGTGGTGGTTTCCCTGCCTGATGTTCGCGGCCGCGAGGAGATCCTGAAGGTTCACACCCGCAAGGTCCCACTCGGAGAGGACGTCGATCTGGCCGTCATGGCCCGCGGGACTCCCGGTTTTTCCGGCGCGGACATTGCCAATCTCGTCAACGAGGCTGCCCTGAACGCCGCCCGCTACCTTCAAACGACAGTCAATATGCGCGATTTCGAGACATCCAAGGATAAGGTGCTCATGGGGTCGGAACGCAAGAGTCTGATCATCACGGAAGAGGAAAAGCGGGTCACCGCCTACCACGAGGCCGGTCATGCCCTGCTTGCCCTCTTGCTGCCCGACACCGATCCCCTTCACAAGGTCACCATCATTCCCAGGGGGATGGCCCTCGGCGTCACCCAGCAACTGCCTACCGACGATCGGCATAACTACAACCGCGCGTACCTGGACAGCCAGATAGCGGTTCTGATGGGAGGAAGGGTTTCGGAGGAGATTTTCCTGGACAACCTGTCAACAGGCGCAGGAAACGATTTCGAGCGTGCCACAGAACTGGCCCGGAAAATGGTTTGCGAGTGGGGAATGAGCCAGGAGATGGGACCGATCATCTTTGGCAAAAAGGAAGAGCAGATCTTCCTCGGCAAGGAGTTATCACAGAGGGTCGAATACAGCGAGAAAACCGCCGACAAAATTGATACGGAGATCCGGAAGATCGTGATTGAGGGATACGAGAAGGCCAAGGAGTTCCTGACCAAAAACCGGGATTCCCTGGAACGGATCGCAGCGACACTCCTGGAGCGGGAAGTCCTGGATGGAAAACAGGTGGCCCAGCTTGCCAGGGGAGAAACCCTGGCTCCCATCCAGCCTGATCCTCCCCTCCCACCCAAGGAGGATCCTTCCCCGGCCGAAAAGCCGGATGCGGAGAAAAAAATCGGGCAACCTCCCGTCGCGGCCGATCCCCTCAAACAACCCGGTTAACGTCGATCCCGCCCACGCAGCCCGCCAGTCGGGTCCCTTCCCACGGGTAAAGAATTGGAAACCGCGAAGATTCAAATCCAGCTTGGCAGAAACAACTGGGTTCTCGGGGAACGAACCCGGGTCATGGGAATCCTCAACGTGACCCGGGATTCCTTCAGCGACGGCGGAAAATATCTGGAGCCCGACGCCGCCCTCGATCACGCCCGCGCGATGGCGTTGCAGGGAGCCGATATCCTCGATGTGGGCGGGGAATCGACTCGACCCGGGGCGAGGGCTGTCTCCGTCTCCGAGGAACTGAAGCGGGTCCTACCCGTGATCCGCCTGTTGAAGCAGGAACTCGATCTACCGGTTTCCATCGACACCTACAAGCACGAGGTGGCCCTGGAGGCGATTGCCGCCGGCGCCGATTG
>JAPUIV010000181.1 GCA_027296665.1 Acidobacteriota bacterium
AATCTCCTCCATTCCCCTGCGGGATGAGACCTTCCTGGAAGGTGGAAGGAAGCACCCCCTGCACCTCCTGTTGGTGCATGAATACCTTCACCAGATGGAATTCGCCTTTGAACGGATCGAGGGGAATCGATATTTGATCGATCCGGACACGGAGGACTGGGAACAATGTTCGGCCGCGGCGGAGGACGAACTCCAGGTGGAATTGAAGTGGAATGCCACCTGTTCGGAAATCGAGTGGTTCCTACTGAGCCCGGAAGCAGGCACCTGGGTGAGAAGGTAGTCTTCCGCGGGATAAGAAAGGATCCTTCCTACCGGCCGAGCCCCCCCAGTTCCGCCGTGATCAGGGCAATTCTTCTGCGCAGAATCTCCAGCCTCGGTTCGATCTGACTGAGCAATCCACGGTTCAGGAACCTGTTCGGGTATCCACCACCGGCGGAATACGCAATTTTCAGTCGCCCACTGTGGTAATCGAGTTCCGCCTGGTACCCTCTTCGTTCCTGCCTCAACACATCGCCGCGTACCTCAATGGCCCTCTGTTCGGCAATTGAGGCAGAAAGAAGATCGATCTCGGGGTACTCGAACAGCGGAGCGGCCTGGTAGGACAGGGGCTCGAGACGTTTCAGATCCTCGTTGGTGTAGGCTCCCGCCAGCCGGTACTTTTCCAGATCGGCGTTGGTATATTTCCGCTGGGCCGCGGCCGGAAGGGTCAGGAAAACGACCGCGCAAGCGCCAAGAGCCGCTCCCAGAATGGCATTTTTCATACGAACCTCCTCATTCGCCATCCGCCGACAACCCGGGATCTCGCATGCCGGAAGGAAGATCCCCAACCGGCCACCCTGGACGCGGAGGCGGTACATAATAAAGTACGGCGAATTCGCCCAGGAACAATGGTTAAACCGGGAGGAATGCTGCGAAATACCCGCACGGTATAGGTTTCAGAAGAAGATGGGAGGCTCGATTACAATTTTGTTTCCCGTTTCCAGGTCCCGCTCCGTCCTCCGCTTTTCGAAAGAAGCCGAAGATCCTTCACCAGAATGCCGCGGTCTATCGATTTGCACATGTCGTACAGGGTGAGAGCCGCTGCCGCCACCGCCGTCAACGCCTCCATTTCCACTCCCGTCGACCATCGGGCCGCGGCCGTGGCGGTGATCTCCACTTCCGGTTTCCTGGCCACCAGGCGGCAATCGACATCGATCCATTGAACCGGGATGGGATGGCAGAGAGGGATCCATTCGGACGTTCGTTTGGCGGCCTGGATCCCCGCAAGCCGGGCCGCCGCGAAGGCGTCCCCCTTGATTATCCGTCCGGATCGAAGGGTCTCGATCGCCTCCCGGCTCATCCGGACCGTCGCGGCAGCTACCGCCTTCCGGAGAGTGATCCGTTTTCCGCCAATATCGGCCATCCGGAAAGAACCGCGGGAATCAAAATGGGCAAGACGTTTCATTGATCCGCTCCCGGAACGAATGGTAGCACACACCGAGGTAGGAGAAACGACGGCTTCCCATACCCAACTTTTGCCTGTAGAATGGCTCCCTCATGGAAACTGATCGATCCCAACCCGAACCGATCTCTCTCCGGATCATGCTCCGCCTGTTTCTCGTACCCCTGGCGGTCGTCCTGGTTTGCGTGGGAGTGTTCCTGCTATTCGGGTTGATCGCCGGGGACCGGAAAACAGGCCAGGACTACGTGAACGAGATCCGATCCGGGACGGAGATCCGCCGATGGCAGGCCGCCTTCGAACTGGCAACCTATGTCAGGTCCAAATCTCCGGAGCGCCTCCGGGAGGAGAATCTCGTTCAGCAGTTCATCCACTTGTTCGAGGAAGCGGAAACCACCGATCCCCGGATACGGCGCTACCTGGCTCTCACCCTGGGCCGTCTCCAGGACCCTCGAGCCGTCGGCACCCTGGTGAAGGCCCTGGAGGAAACGGACGATCAAACCGTGATCTACGCCGCCTGGGCCCTGGGGAATATCGGCGCGATCGAGGCCTCGCCCCATCTGGCGCGCCTCCTTGGTAACGTCGACTCCGGTATCCGGAAGATGGCCGCCTACAGTCTGGGAGCGCTGGACCACCCGGATAATGTTCCCGCGCTGCGAAAGGTTTTGTCCGACCCGGAGGTCGACGTGACCTGGAACGCGGCCCTGGCCCTGGGGCGGTTGCATGACCCCACCGCCCGGACGCTTCTCGAGCAAATGACCCGGAGATCCTACCTCGTCCAATTCCCGGAGGTCTCCCCCGCCGGCAGAGACCAGATCGTGATCAACGCGGTTCGTTCCCTGGCCCATCTCGGAGATCCGTCGACCCGCCCGCGGCTGGAATCGATCAGCCGGGAAGATCCGAGCACGAAGGTTCGGGCCGCTGCATTGGCAGCTCTCGATCAAATGCCGGAAAGCCAAACCGATACCGAAATGGTCCTTCCCTCCCCTTGACAAGCACCGGTTTTTCAATAAAATGAATCGTCTTATTTCCTACCCATGTGGAATGTGGGTTCCTTCCTTCGCGTGGAAAAGGGTTTCCAGATGGCGGAAAAATCGGATTCCAAGCCGGAAATCACCCGTCGCGGCTTCCTCAGCTGGGTTCGGGCCGGATGGATCGCATTCACCGCCGCCGCCGCCACCGGGTCTCTTTCCGCCTTTCGTTTCATGTTCCCGAACGTCCTGTTCGAGCCTCCGCAGATATTCAAAGCAGGGTTCCCCAGTGAGTATGCGGACGGCATGGTCGACACCCGATGGAAGGAGAAGTTCCGCGTCTGGATTGTCCGGGAGGGAAACCTCATTTATGCGTTGAGATCCGTTTGCACCCACCTCGGGTGCACGCCGAACTGGTTATCGACCGAGGAAAAATTCAAATGCCCCTGTCACGGGAGCGGGTTCTACATCAGCGGGATCAACTTCGAGGGACCGGCGCCGCGCCCCCTGGAGCGGGTCCGGATCAGCCTCGCCGAGGACGGGCAAATTCTAATCGATCAAACACAGATCTTTCAGCAGGAAAAAGGCCAATGGTCCAACCCGGAATCCTTTCTGATTATTTAAGGCAACTTCCGACATGAAAAAACTTTTTACCGTCAAGAACACCCAGATATGGAAATCGATCTTCCGTCACGGCCCGCCCGAAGACCGCAGAAACCGATCCCTGGCGGTTCTCGCGAACGTCTTCTTGCATCTGCATCCGGTGAAAGTCAGATCCTCGTCGATCCGGCTGCGGTACACCTGGTGCATGGGCGGCCTCACCTTTTTCCTATTCCTCGTTCTTACCGTCACCGGCATTCTCCTGATGTTCTACTACCGGCCTACCGTCGAATACGCCTACGGGGATATCATCGATTTGCGGGAACAGGTTCCCCTGGGGGCGATGCGGGAAATCCACAGGTGGGGCGCCCATGCCATGGTCATCAGCGTCTGGCTCCACATGTTCCGGGTGTTCATGACCGGTTCCTACAAACCCCCCCGGGAATTCAACTGGGTGGTGGGAGTCCTGCTTCTGGTACTCACCCTCCTCTTGAGCTTCACCGGTTACCTTCTTCCCTGGGATCAGCTGGCGATGTGGGCCGTCACCGTCGGCAGCAACATGGCCCGGGCCACGCCTCTGATGGGGACCGAGGGCCCCGGCACCGCCCTACTCGTCCTGGGCGACGTCAAGTTGGTTCATGCCGGAAACGACGCCAGGTTCTTCCTCCTGGCCGGCCGTTTCGTGGGGGCGGCCACCCTGCTCCGTTTCTATGTGCTCCACTGTATCGCCATTCCCTTCGTGGCAAGCATCCTGATGGCCGTTCATTTCTGGCGGATCCGCAAGGACGGCGGAATTTCCGGCCCCCTGTAACCCCCGGATGGAGCGGACATCTTGATTGACTCCCTCAAAGAGCTCATCAACTCGATATCGAGTCCCTCCTTCTTCCTGACCCTGTCGATCATCCTGTTGGGGGTGAGTCTGTATTTCAAACAATTCTGGACCCGCCGCTCCCTCGGGATCGCGGCCGCGATCTCGGGTGGGCTGTTTCTCTTCAGCGTCACGGACGAGAATTTCCGTGAAATCGTCGCCAAGCCCGACAATCTTCCGATCATCGCCCTGCTCTTCCTGGTCGGTTTTTTCACCTGGCTGAGTCTCCACCTGGCCTTCGATAATGACCGGAGGAAGGCGGCCGGCGAGCCGATCCTGGAAAAACAGGAAACGTTGCCGAAGACCTTCGTATGGCCCGATCTCGTTTACATCGAGTTCATCGCCCTGATCGTCTGTACGGTGGTTCTCATCGTCTGGTCGGTATTACTCAAGGCGCCGATCGAGGAACCCGCCAATCCGGCCGACTCCCCTCCCTCGACCAAAGCGCCCTGGTACTTTCTCGGACTCCAGGAGATGCTGGTTTACTTCGACCCATGGATCGCCGGGGTGGTGATTCCCAGCATCATTGTCCTGGGGCTGATGGCGATCCCCTATATCGACCGTGACGTGAAAGGGAGCGGGTACTACTCCTTCCGGGAACGCCGGCCCCAGATCCTTGTGTTCCTCTTCGGTTTCTCCATTCTCTGGGTTTTTCTCATCATTCTGGGAACCTTCTTTCGAGGCCCCAACTGGAACTTCTTCGGTCCTTACGAATTCTGGGATGTCCATAAAGTGGTCCTGATGAACAATGTGAACCTGTCGGAGTTCATCTGGGTGCGGGGTATGGGTATCGGCCTGCCAAGGAACTGGCTTGTCCGGGAGATCTTCGGCATCGTTCTCCTCCTTGGTTATTTCGCCGTGCCGCCCTACCTCCTGGCCAGAGGCTGGTTCCGCTCCTATTATGAAAAACTGGGAATCAACAGGTACTTGCTGATGATGTTTCTTCTCCTATCGATGTTGGCGCTTCCGATCAAGATGTACCTGCTGTGGATTTTCAACTTGAAATATATCGTTTCGATTCCGGAATATTTCTTCAATATTTGATTGCGGAGTAACCCTTGCCTGATCCAGAACGAAAGTTTCTGTACAACATCCCAAAATTGAACCGCTGGTTTGCCATCACCAGCTTGATCCTTCT